>JAFLLC010000182.1:0-4201 GCA_019162745.1 Deltaproteobacteria bacterium
GCCCCGAAGAAGAAAACTACGGACACCAGCACCTCAGACAGAGAATACTGCAACCCGTAGTTGAGTGAAAAAAAACCCAGATAACTGCATAAAAACAACAGTATCATTATACCAAGCAGGAACCAGCGGTTGCGAGTGCCCCCTTGAGGCAGCTCTTGCATCAGCTTGCGAACAATGATGAGCGAGAATGCCAACAGCCCTACCCCGATAAGCAGCAACAACACCATCAGGTCGCTCATGCTAAGACTGCCTATCAGATATGTCTCAACAGAAGCGGGTATCAACGGCATGCTGTCTGCTCCGTTCAGTAAAGATTTAAGGGGGAGTAAGAGGGACAAGCTGACTTAATCTGAATTAAAGGGCGTAAAATTACACTTATATCCGGGCAGTCGTCAAGGCGTTTCTGTGAATTTCGGGAGGAAACCGGAGAAAAATAGAGAGAGATTTTGCCCGATAGCGCTCCTTGCCTGCCGGGTCCAGGATCTATATTTCAGTTCAATCGCAGCTATTACGGCTTAACCAGGCCTGCGTCCTCAAGGAACTCCCTGGCGATGTCACCGCGCAGGTTTTCCGCCAGTCCGATCAGACCGTCTGTAAGATATCTGGCGTTGTACCCCTTGGTGCGCAGGTACGCCATGGCAATAGATGAACGATCCTTATGCGGGCAGGCGGTAACGATGATCTTGTTCCTGGGCAGCTCTGCAAGGCGTTTGGGCAATTCATTCAAGGGAATGAAGAGACCAAACCCCATCCGCCAGGCTTTTGTTTCTTCCGGGAAGCGAATATCCACCAGTACCGCTTTCTTTTCTGTCAGCAGGGTAATCAACCTCTTGCTGTCAATCTTCATGTCGGCACGGGTGTCGTAATCAAAATTGGAAAGGAAACTGTCAAAGGGCGATTCCTTTTCCTGGGCCATAACCGGGAAACTGAGGCAGATCATGGCAACCAGTACGGATGCAGCAATAACGATATTTTTCATTTTTTAGCCTTTTACTCTGGTTGATGCGGATATTTGTCAGAAAGAGGAACAGCAGAAAAATCTTGATGGCGTAAGTTTATGTTCTGCAACGTTAAAAATATTGCCAAACAAACCAACCACCAGTCAGCGCTATGACAAATCCGCTGACACGTTTTGCCCAGAGGGAAAAGTTGGCTACTCCACGCGCCTTGACAAAACCCTCAACGAATCCGGTAAAGGTACCGGCAAAAAGCATCAGCAGGCAGTGGCCAATGGCATAGCAGAACAGCAGTGCAATGCCGTACAGCACCTGCCCCTTGCCCGCAACCAGCGTCAGCAGCACCACAAGAACCGGCGTGGCGCAGGGGGAGGACACGACGCCGAAGAACAGCCCCAGCAGGAAAGCACCGACAATGCCGCCCCGTTTCGGTTTGAAATCGCGCCTGATCGGGAGGCGAATCTCGTACAGCCCCATCATCTGGCCACCCATGATCAGCGCAATGGCCCCGGCGATCAGATACCACGGCCCGCCAAGGGTGCCGAACATGGTGCCGAGCAGTCCCGCCGCGGCGCCAAAGGCGGTAAAAGTCAGGGAAAGACCGAGGATAAAAACCAGCGAATAGCGGAACGCCTTACCCCGGTCACCGTCGCTGTACCCACCGACGAAACCGACCACCAGCGGGATGGTCGCCAGCACGCAGGGGGAGGCAGAAGAGATCACTCCGGCCAGAAAGACTGCGCCGAAGGCCACCAGTGGATACAGGGTGATGATCTGCTCGATGTTATCGAGAAAGGTCATTTAAGACCGGCCGACTTCAGCTCTTTCAATATGCCCTGTTTGTCAATGAAGCCGATATGGCGCTTCACTTCTTTTCCCTGGGCGTTGAAGAATATCTGGGTTGGAATCATCTGGACGCGATATTTTTGTGCGGCGACCTGGTCCTCCTGTACATCTATAAACAGCACACCAACCTTCCCACGGTATTCGTTCGACAGCGATTCCAGGATCGGCGCCATCTTTTTGCAGGGGATGCAGCTGCGGGCGCCAAGATCGATGACCGTCGGTTTACCGGAAGAAAGCGCCTGACTGATAGTTGCGGATGAGGCCGAAGGAAGCTCGGCATGAGCGACAGTTGCCAGCAACAGGAGCGAGATCGCAATAAATATTTTCATGGAAGCATCCCCATTATCTCGGCTACCGAAGCCAGTTTACCGGAAAATTTTACCTGACCATCAATTACCAGGGCCGGCGTGCTCATCACGCCATATTTCATAATAGAGGGGATATCCTCAACCTTTACCACCTCGGCGCTCTTGCCGCTCTCTTCCAGAGCTTTTCTGGTATTCTCGTAGAGCGTCTTGCATTTGGCACAGCCGGTGCCCAATATTTCGATCTTCATGATTCTTTCTCCCTGTTTATTCAGATTTAGTCCGACTTTTACTTTACAAAATTGCGTTAAACAGATAGCCGACACATACAATTGCCATCGCTACTATCCCGAAAAATACCGCCAAGAGCCGGTTTTTCAGGACGTTCTTCAGGATAATCGCCTCCGGCAATGAAAGCGCCGTGACCGCCATCATAAACGCGAGTACGGTGCCAATCGCCATCCCCTTCTCCATCAGGGCATGGACGATCGGAATCACCCCGGCGGCGTTGGAGTAGAGCGGCACACCAAGCGCCACCGCAATCGGCACGGCAAAAGGATTATCGCGACCGGCCCAGCGTGCCAGGAAGTCTGCGGGAACGTAACCGTGGATGAAAGCACCCAGGCCAACGCCGACCACCACATAGGGCCAGATCTTCTTCAACAGATCCAGGGTGTACTGGCGGGCATAGTCGAGTTTCTCGCGGAAGCTCATGATTTTTATCTCGGCATTGCCCACCTGCATCTCCCAGACATAGTCCTGAACATATTTTTCCATCTTCAACTTACCGATGATGATGCCGCCGAAAATCGCCACCAGCAGACCTGCGCCGATGTAGATCAGGGCGATCTTCCAGCCGAACAGCCCCCAGAGCATGATCAAAGCAACTTCGTTAACCATCGGCGATGAGATCAAAAACGAAAAAGTTACCCCCAGCGGCACTCCGGACTCGACAAAACCGATGAAAAGCGGCACCGCCGAGCAGGAGCAGAATGGTGTCACGATTCCGAGCAGAGCGGCCAGGACGTTGCCGATGTATTCCCGTTTGTGGGAGAGCATCCTTTTGGTCTTTTCAGGAGGAAATGAGGTGCGGATTATGGCCACCACAAAGATAATGGTGGTGAGCAGCAGGAATATCTTCAGTGTGTCATAGATGAAGAAATTGAGCGCCTCTCCTGAACGGGAACCGGGAACCAGGCCGATAATTTCAAAAACAAGCCAGTCTGCAAATTGTTTCAGCATATCAGCCCCTTCCCGCTAGATTAATCATCTCGCTACGCTGTTCGACCTCGCGCCTGACAATGGCGGTTGCCCGGTCGACGATTTCAAAAACTTCGGGATGCTTGACGGCATAGTAGATCTTGACCCCATCCTTGCGCCGTGAGAGGATGCCGTGGGTCTGCATGTAGGCCAGGTGGCGGGAGGTATTGGACTGCTCCTCGTCTATTGCCGGGAATATCTCGCAGACACAGCGCTCACCGTCGCGCAGAAACTCAATAATCTTCAGGCGAGTCGCCTGGGCCATGGATTTGAGGACATCAGCCAGATAAGTGGTATTAGAATTCATTGGATGCTCCGTTATTGTATGACTATATAGTCATATATACCTGAGTTTGATCGTAGTCAAGAAAAAAGGCAGGGATCTGCTGACCTGCAACTGATTAAAGCTTGCATCAAAACAACTCATTCAAATTGCAATATTTTTACTATTCGCATAAAAACGGAAGTTTTTTTTATTTGACAACAACCGGATGAAAAAGGTTTATTTCGCACATGACCTTAATACTTGAAACATATTTGCGAAAATAGATGATAAGATTACAGGAAAATTTAATTGAGCATGGAGGCAGCACTATGAATCTTCAGAGTGCCGTAAATTCACTCCCGCCTGAAGCGCAACTGGAAGTTTTTGATTTCGTGGAATTTTTGCAACAAAAATACGTCAAAAAAAAAGCACCCGTTAAACACGTTCGAGAAGATTCTGAATACTGGACGGCGCTAAGTCTAGTTTCTGTGCAGAGTATATGGGACAACGAGGAGGATGACATCTACAATGAACTTCTCAAAAGGTGATATCGTCCTTCTCCCGTATCC
>JAFLLC010000182.1:4301-19769 GCA_019162745.1 Deltaproteobacteria bacterium
GGATGACATCTACAATGAACTTCTCAAAAGGTGATATCGTCCTTCTCCCGTATCCATTTACCGACCTAAAAACTTCCAAGGTTCGCCCTGCAGTTGTTGCAGCACCAGAGGATGGCAGATATTCTGATATTTTTGTAGTTCCAATTACAAGTCGCATTACGGCGTTAAATACAGGAGAATATGTACTGAAGGATTGGATTCCTGCTGGTCTTAACGTCCCTTCGGCTGTTAAGAGAGGTTGTATTCTGGTGGATACAAAGCTTATTTTAAAAAGAGTTGGAACCTGTTCAAAGCACGATATTCTTGTACTCAACAAGGCTTTGAAGCAGTGGTTGGCACTGTGAGAGATTCATCTTGAAACACTTGGCCCAAACCCTTAAAGCCCTCTCCGACCCGATCCGACTACGTATCGTCCTTTTATTGCAAGCAGAAGGTGAATTGTGCGTCTGCGACCTGATTGCAGTACTCAAACTGCCCCAGTCTACGATTTCACGCCACCTAGCTTATCTCAAACGGAGCTGCTGGGTTGATACCCGCCGCGAGGGGGTCTGGATGTACTACACACTCAGCCATGAAAGCTGCCTCATTTGCAAGGAAATGCTTCTTATCCTCAAACAGCACGCCAGTGACCTTCCAGAAGTTGAATCCGACCGCAGCGCCCTGGCTGCCTTTATGAAAGACAAAACGACAGGCTGCCCGCAAATTTCCTCTTGATATATCCGTACAAGCGGATGTATAGTTGCCCCATGAAATCATGAAGATTGATTGGAGCTGTCATGAAAAAACAAATCCTCTTCCTCTGTACCCATAATTCATGCCGCTCCCAGATGGCCGAAGCGCTGGCCAACCACTATTTAGGAAACAACTTCCACGCCTTTTCCGCCGGAACAGAAGCTACGGAACTCAACCCGCTGGCTATCCGCGTGCTGGCTGAACTGGGCATCGACACCTCACACCACTATTCCAAAACAATGGATGAATTCGCCGGGCAGACCTTTGATCATGTGGTTACCCTGTGTGGCGATGCCAACGAAAAATGCCCGCTCTTTTTCGGGGGTGTGGAGCGAGTTCATCATGGCTTTGAAGATCCGTCACGATTGAAAGGCAGCGAAGAAACTGTCCTGCCTGAATTTCGGCGGGTACGGGATGAGATAAAAAACTGGATCATTGGCTATTTTGGAGGGACAAAATGAGCGAGCAGGTTACCCGTAATCTTTCCTTCCTTGACCGCTGGCTGACCCTCTGGATCTTTACAGCCATGGCGCTGGGGGTCGGACTGGGATACTTCATTCCCGGCACGGAATCCTTTATCAACCGGTTCCAGGTCGGTACCACCAACATCCCGATCGCCATCGGCTTGATCCTGATGATGTATCCACCCTTTGCCAAGGTGAAATACGAGGATATGCCGCAGGTATTCAAGAACAAGAAGATCCTCGCCATCTCGCTGGTACAAAACTGGATTATCGGTCCAGTCCTTATGTTTGTGCTGGCGGCGCTGCTGCTGCCGGATAAGCCGGAGTATCTGATCGGACTGATCATGATCGGTCTGGCGCGCTGCATCGCCATGGTGATCGTCTGGAATGATCTGGCCAAGGGAAACACGGAGTATGCCGCCGGCCTTGTCGCCTTTAACAGCATATTTCAGGTCTTTTTTTACAGCGTCTACGCCTGGTTCTTCATCACCGTGCTACCGCCGCTGGTGGGACTAAAGGGTATGGAGGTTAATATCAGCATCGGTCAGATCGCCGAGAGCACCTTCATCTACCTCGGCATTCCCTGCATCGCCGGCGCACTGACCCGCTTCATCGGCATCAAGGTCATGGGCAAGGAGCGGTATCACCGCGAATTCATTCCAAAGATCGGCCCCCTTACCCTGATTGCCCTGCTCTTCACCATCGTTGTCATGTTCAGCCTCAAGGGCAACCTGATCGTACAGCTGCCTTTTGACGTAGTACGCATCGCCATCCCGCTTTCCATCTATTTTATCGTCATGTTTCTGGTTTCGTTCTGGATGGGTAAAAAGATGGGTGCCGACTACAGCAAGACCACCACCCTCGCCTTTACCGCTGCCAGCAACAACTTTGAGCTGGCCATTGCCGTGGCGATTGCGGTTTTCGGCCTTAACTCCGGTGCTGCTTTTGCCGCAGTTATCGGTCCCTTGGTAGAAGTGCCGGTGATGATCGGTCTGGTGCATGTCGCCTTCTGGTTCCAACGACGCTGGTTTACACAAACAGCAACTCTGGTGCATTAGTAACTAACGCCTGAGATTCGTATCGAATTGGTAAAAAAAATATTTTTGTACTATTGTCAAACCTTTGCCAGTTACGGGATTATAGACATTTCTTTGATAATCAGTCCTGGTGCAATTACAGCTTTTCCCTAGCCCTGGATGCTGCTAAACTTTGAATTCTGAAGTAAAAGCTAATTTTACAGGGTTTTTTCTGATGCACAAGTGCCCAATATGGGCAACTACCACACACAAGGAGAAACGTATGAAAAACCTGATCATGGCCGTCGTGGCCACCATCGCACTGTGCGGCGCCATCAACGCACAGGCGATGACTAAAGAAGAGGCCGCTGTTGTTGCAAAAGTATCCAATGAGTATCTAAGCGCAGTTCCGGCAAGTGGTTATCACATTCTTGCCGAAACGATTCTTGAGCGGATCGAGTCCAAGAAAAATGATTTCGTCATAGTTGACGTCCGTATGCCGAAGGCAGACAAGTATGACAAGGGACATGTTCCTGGCGCTATCTACATGGGATTCCGCGAAATCGGAAACCCGGAAAACCTGGCCAAACTTTCCAAAGATGTTGATATTATTGTATATTGTGATACGGGTCATGAGCAGAACAAGGTTCTCTCCGTATTGCGTATGCTCGGCTATCGGGCGTTTGACATGAAATGGGGCTACTCATCATGGAAAGTAGCAGGACCAACAGGTGCAACCCTTAAAGCAATCGAAGGCTCAATCTCCAACAATTATCCGATTCAAAAGTAACGTTGTAGCTGTCATGCTGTGATCTGGCGACCCAAAGCCTGTCTTCAGAATCGATTCCGGAGACAGGCTTTTCATGACACCAATAGGAGGCTAGCAAAATGGCAGAGATGACCACAAACAAGGGTGAACGTATTGGAAAACGGCAGAAGGACATTCGCGTGGAATGGCGGCATTACGACAAGGGAGGATCTACCTGCGACCGATGTAGCGGAACCGGTATTAACCTTGCCGCGGTAATCAAGGAATTTACCGAGCGAGGTGTCACAATCGAACTGCAGGAGACATTGTTATCGGCCGATCAAATGAGTGAATCAAATCTGGTGTTGATAAACGGCGTACCGCTGGATGAGTTGCTGACGGGCGGTGTGGTCGGAGAGTCGGAATGCCCGTCTTGTGGCTGTCTGACCGGTAAAAAGACCAGTTGTCGCACAGTGCAGTGTGATGGCCAGATCTATGAGGAGCTGTCTCTGGAACTAATCCGGCGGGGGATTGAAGCGGTTCTGGCATGAATCTTTTACGAAAAGTGATAAATGAAATGTACCAGGAACCTTCCTGGTATTAAAAAAGCCGGCGGAGGTTGTCCGCCGGCATCACATGGAGGAGGATACTAAAATATCCCGGTGTTGCTGATCTTGTTATGCTGTTACTTGCCGCTTGTGCTGATTTTGACCGTCTTCTTGAACTCTTTCCAGAGGAACGGGTCGTCATCCATGGTGCCGTACGGCAGGTACCAGAGTTTGACTTCTACGTCCATGCTATCGCTGGCGATGGTGCTGACCTTCTTGCCATCCTTCTCTTCAACTTTGACCGGAAAGAAAATGTCATAGCTTTGAGTAATGGTTCGTAGCGGCGGCAGACTGGTATCTTCCAGCAAACCACTTTTTTCGTAGGGACCGCGACCCATCCGGTCGCCTTTGCCCATTTGCTGCGGGACCGGCATGAAAATACGTTCGGTGTTGAATACTTCTTTACCACTCTTGTCTTTTGCTATTACCGACAGAACCAGTCGGTTAGGGGTAGGTCAGCCATCAGGTATGCCGTGGCCGGCATGGTTGGTAAGCTCTACCCGTACTGAGGTTTTGGGGCGGATGGTAGCATTGTCCCGCCAGTAAACCGAATTGGTTACTACATGCATATCAACCGCTTTTTCAGCCATTACTTTTGAGCGGTAGCTCTGCATGTCGTGACCCAGCTTGCTTTCTTTCATATGGCACTGCTGGCAGGTCTTGTTGCCACCTTCCGGCACATATGCCATCAGATAACTGCCGTAGGCGGTGGCACACTGTGTGGGATTTTCCTGGTCAAAATTTGGACCTAGACCGTGGCACTGACCACAGAGGATAGATTCTGATACGATCTGCCCCTTGGCCATTTTGGTAAACTTGCCATCCATATGCTCGCCGGACTTGCTGCCGTAAACCGTATCTTTTTTAGGATAGCCTTCAGACCATTTGTGGGTGATGGCATTACGGTTGTGACAGATCAGGCAGTTGATGTTGAGGGAAGTCAGGGTTTTTTCAAATTTTTCCGCCTTATCGAAATCTTCCTTTTTAAGTGCGGCATCCCAGTCCCAGATGGTGGTTACGATCTCTTGTGCTACTTTGTCTGTTGCATCGGCCAACTGGGGCAGGTGGCACTTGGCACAGCCCATCAGGTGCTCAACTTTGATATCTTTGGGCGTTTTGACTTCTGAGGACGGCCACTCCATTGCTCCGTTAACGATAGCTGTCTTGAAGGTTAGTGCAGTGCGGCCAGTGCCGAATATGGAACGGGCGTGGATTGACTTGGCCCATTCATCGTGGGCCTGCTGGTGACATTCGATACAAGAGCTGGAATCATAGCGGGCAGCCAGTTCGGCTATACTGTTAGCCTTGGGTTGGGCAGCCAGTGTCTGATCCCTGCCAACGCCTGGTGGCGCGGCCCAGCAGAACGCACAGCCGGTTACCAGGAGCATCAGCGCTGCCAGCGGGTAGAATATTTTTTTCATAGGAGCCTCTCAGATGGTGGGTTGGGCAGATGAAAGCGAGACAGATATCTGATCGGCCTCGCTTCAAATACTATTAGCAGCCCTGCATGGCGGCAGCTTTGTCAACCTTGACTGTGTCTCCGGCTTTCAGGTCGGCAGTATTACCAGCCTTAATGGTAACCTTGGTGCCTTCAACAGCAGTAACCTTGCCGGCTTTGCCGTTCAGCTTGACGCCGGCACCTTTTTTCAGTTTGGCATCGGTGCCCATTTCAAGGACAGCTTGGCCGTCAGCAACGGAAATAACCTTGCCCTCAGCGGCAAAGGCAGCAGTGGCAGCAAACAGGGACAGGGCCAGCATGGTGATGATTTTTTTCATAGATGTTCTCCTTTTTGTGTGATCACGGTGTGATCAGTATGATTGTTAGCCTCAATAGGCTAGGTGTTCCATTATACGCCAGCATGTTTAATTTACTTTAGCCGGGACTCCACCCAGGCTGTTCAATGGTTACAACTAACATAGGCTGGATAGTCCGGTTTTTTCATGTAAAAGTACAACGATTTTTTTTCATATCCAAACAACAAACTGGAATAGCCCGCTTCGATTTACCGAAATTATGCTGAGCGTCTGACCGCTTCTTATTAATTCACGGCTTGACATCCCGCACCTCTACAGTAATATGACTTAATAATCATATAATTACGGAGTATCCAGTGACATCCATTGACAGCACTATATCCAAACGCCTGATCTTTGCCATCGCTCTGACTTCGATCACCCTGGTGGCCGAAATCGTCGGCGGCATCTGGTCGAACTCTCTGGCGCTGCTGTCAGACGCGGGGCATGTCTTTCTCGATCTGTTTGCGCTGCTGCTTTCACTGGGAGCGATCAAACTGGCGAGCCAGCCACCCAACGAGCAGCATTCTTATGGCTGGCACAGGGCCGAGGTACTGGCAGGGCTGATCAACGGTCTGACGGTCTTTATTATGGCTATCGGCATCCTGTATGAGGGGAGCAAGCGGCTGATTTCGCCGGAAGAGGTGAAAACAACACCGATGCTCGTCATTGCAGTGCTGGGACTGATTGCCAACCTGCTGGCTGCCAAGGGACTGCATGGGCATTCCCACGATGACCTGAACGTGCGCAGCGCTTTTTTGCATGTTATTGGGGATGCCGCCGCCTCCGTCGGGGTTATTGTCGGGGCCTTGCTGATGCACTACACCGGTTGGTATCAGGTCGATCCGGTCATATCAATCGCCATTGGACTGCTAATCCTGACAGGAGCCGGGCGGGTGCTGCGGGAGGCGGTTCATATCCTGATGGAAGGCGTACCGCGCGGTCTGTCTGTCGAGCAGGTGGCTGCGGAAATCCGCGAAATAGAGGGTGTCCTGGATATTCATCATCTCAACATCTGGACGGTCTGCTCACATATTTTAGCCCTGTCCGCTCATATTGAGATAGATCCGACCTATGAAGGAGAGCGCAGCCGGTTGCTGCACACCATCGAGCAGGAACTGCAGCACAAATTTCATATTACCCATACTACTATCCAGCTTGACTGTTCAACCTGCAGTGGCGGCCCGCTGATCAAGGCGTTGGATCACCAGCAGCGGGCGGCTTGCACACATGGGCATTCTTGATTAAAAATTGCATCAGACTCCAATCCTCTTTACGGGATGCAGCGTACAATATGCGGCCCCAAAAGATTAGTCAGCATCAACGGCAGCCGCTGCCAGGCTTGAATAGCAAGCTGGAACCTGGGATTTTTAGGAGTAAGGTCAGGGAGTGCCCCACCATCACGCAGCAGGTACTGCCAATAAAGCTGCACCGGCATAGCCCCCCACTGCTTCTTGAAATTATAGGTCCCTTCACCAGGCGTTGAACGGCCAAAATCGAACGTACTGACTCCCGTGCCGATGGCGAAGCGGATCGCTTCCCAATAGAGGAGATTGTTGGGACACAGCTGGCGGAAATCCCTGTTGGAGGATGCCCAGGGGACTTCCAGGGTCTCCTTGTACCAGGTCATAAGAGCCGACGCGATGGTCCTGCCGTCATGAGTTACCGAGAGGATTCGGGTGGTCTCCGGGAATTCTTCAAGAACATTGAGGAAAAATTTGCGGCCGTATACCGGCGTTCCAAGATCGCGCATATTTCGGCAGAATACCTCGTAAAAGCCATCCAGCAGTTCCGTCCTCCCCACAACAACCTGCAAACCGCTTTTTTCCGCTTTGCGCACCTGGTTGCGCACCTTGGCATCAAGGCTGTTCCACTGTTCTTCCTCATTCTTTTTCAAATCCAGGAGCATGGTCACCTTTTGCTGTTTTGTTTCCTCAATATCGTTGCACCTCTTAATGTGTCGTAGTTCGATATGCCCTACACCCTTGCCGGACAACAACTTTCGTGAGGCATTCAGCAATATGGCTGCGGCAGAATCTTCCGACACCAACAGTCCTCCGTAATTAAAAAAAGGGAGCGAGACAAGGAAATTGCCAAACAGCCAGCTTTTCATCTGGACGTACGGGAGGACACCACAAATTTCGTTGTGACTATTGGTAGCTGACAGATACATGGTTCTGTGCTCGAAACTTTTTTCCACGACTTTCCGCCACCCATACTGGTGATAGTTGGTACTGTCCTTATGGTTCACCACAAAATTATCCCAGGCGCTGCCGTCTTCGTTATATAAATGTGTCGTGATTTCCATGAACTGAGACCTCCCACAACTACAATAACGTTTTTATGCCTGTCTGCTCAGTTTTGCAGTATTTACAGGCCAAGGCGCGCCACTTGATCAGCTCCCCGCAGTTCGAACATTTCCTGAACACCCCCTCGACCTCACGCACCGGCTTTGCAAAATAGAGAAGCAAAAGAAACGGCGGAAGCAGGGCGCAGAGCAGGCACCAGAGCGCAACCCTCCGGCCTCTGTCAGCCGCCATAAAGCCGCCGATCACTCCAGCTGCAATAATAACCAGAAATATGAAAAAAACCGGTTTTACATAACCTGGCATTGCAGTTACCCCCATGTAGATGCGGTTTTTTCAGCCGATGTTTAAAAATATGCAGTTCAATAACACTGAGAAATCAAAGGCTTAAGATCTATAACAATAATACTTTTTTGGTGAACCATAAGGCTTCTTATTTTACCTGTAATTCTCCGTGTCTCCGTGTTTCAAATGCTTTTTACAGATTAATGGATAACGATTCGGAGTTGAGCACATCAGGATTGCCCCTGTCAGCGAGACCATGTCACCCTGACAGGGGCTTCGGCATGACTCCAGATAAAGTGAAGCTGTCCGCCGTGCGCCTTGTAAACATCGCGTCCGATTTTCTGGGCCAGTTTTACATCCGTAGTGGTAACAGTAATGCCATCCTTGTCCGTGCTGATATCCATTACCCTGCCGAGCGGATTCTTTACAGCTGCACCCTGGGCCGTATTATTGATCAGATTGTGTATCTCACTCTCATGCTCCGCAAGGAAGTCTCCACTCATGAAAACGATCCCCGCCGGGTTGTGGTCGGCAATCCGGCGGCAGGCCGGGCAGACGATTTCATCACCTTCATGCTGACCAGAAGCAAAGTCTTCATGATGCCAGCGCTTGTTGCTGAAAACAGCGCCACATGAGCAATATGCAGATCCCTTTACTCCACCCTTTTCCTGATAGACATCCATACTGCGTGGAGTGCGCTGCCCTTTTTCTCCGGTTCTCCTGTTTGCGGTTACCATCGTTATCATACCTCCCCTGTCTTTTGCAGGTTGGCTACCCCGCCTTTATTTCAATCTTGCGCGGTTTGGCAGCTTCTGCCACAGGAACCTTCATAGTCAGGACACCGTTGCTGAAATCGGCTTTGGCCTTCTGGTGGTCCAGAGTCTCCGGGACAGAAAACTGGCGGTAGTAGTGAGCAAATTCAAACTCCGTGTATATTGGCCGCCCCGGCATGCTATGTGAAACCGGCGCATTTAAAGTCAGAATCCCCTTATCAACACTGATATCCATGGTATTTTTTGACGCACCGGGGATGTCTGCGATCATGGTCAGTCCATCCTCTGTCTCGATGATATCCACCGCCGGTTTGATGTATCGCTCGTCGGCCCTGGTTTCTTCACGGGCCTGGACCTTTTTATCTTCATTCATTTTAGCTACCCTCGTGTCTGCCATAACGGTAATCTCCTTGATTTAGTAAGTTAGAAGTCAACGCACTTGTTTTTTTATCAGAGCCGGATTTAGTGTGGTCACTATGCGGGCTTGATTTCAATCTTTCTCGGTATGGCGCGTTCAGCCTTGCCAAGGGTAATCCGCATGATACCGTCCTTGCACTCGGCCTTGATCTTGTCGGGGTCGATATCAACAGGCAGTTCTGATGTTCGTGAGAATTTACCGGAACCGAGTTCACAGCGGTGCACGACTTGCCCCTGCTGTTCCTCAAACGGTTTCCGTTCTCCACTGATCGTAATACCGTTCCCCACCACCGTGAGGTCGATATTTTTTGGATCGACACCCGGAATGAGTGCGTCAACATACAGGCTTCCATCGTCCTCACTGAAGTTGATCAGGGGAAAACGGCGCGTTGTAATCGGCGCAAGAAACGTCGATCCGAATGGGCGCCCCAAACCGGCCCCACGGAAGGCTTCATCGACCTCCCTCCTCAAATTGTCCAGCTCTCTTAACATATCCCAGCTTGCCATGTTGATTTCCTCCTTTTAAATTAATTGTCACCAGTGGTTCAAATCCATATTTCATGCCAGAGAGAATCTGCGGAATAACCAGTAATTCATGCTGGTTATGAATGCTGCCATTATAAGAAGATGTTGTATATTTATATCCAGCAAGACTAAAATATACGGCATTTACGTTAACACACTGAATTGCAACGATTTTATTGAAGGTAATTATTTATTGTCACTGATATTTTTTAACACCCATGACTGATCAGCAGCACAAGCAACAAATTTTATTATTTATTTTTGGTCTTGTTTTTGCTGTATTACCTATCAACTATCACCGCCTTGTTCATGTAATTACAATTGCCTTGACCTCTGAATAATGCCGATTCCAGCCTGCTCAACAGCGTATTAGTTTGCCGGATGGCAGATTGGACACCTCACAGACGATGTAACATTTTTTACAGCCATGACGCGTGATTCCAGGTAAACTGGCGTATCTACAGGCACTCCAACGGCGTGGCACAGGTGTAACTAATCTTCCTCACTGCCCGGTTTTTAACATCGTGAGATGGGCTATGGACCTTCGAGGCCTGACTCCGGAGGAGGCGATGGACGTGGTCGTGAAAGGGATGCTCGGATAAATTTACAAACTTGAAACGGGAGGTTCTGCATGAAGGAAGCCATGTTTTACGAGCGGGAGGGAGACCACCAGGTGCGTTGCGGTCTGTGCCGCTTCCGCTGCCTGATCAGTGACGGTGCCCGCGGCGTCTGCGCAGTCCGCGAAAACAGAGGCGGCACGCTCTACAGCTTGGTCTACGGTAAGCTTTGTGCCGAGCATGTGGACCCGATCGAGAAAAAACCGCTCTTCCATGTCATGCCGGGCAGCCGCTCCTATTCCATCGCCACGGTGGGGTGCAACTTCCATTGCCAGCACTGCCAGAACTTCACGATCTCCCAGGTCGATCGGAACGCTCCGGTCCAGGGAAAAGAGCAGACACCAGGGGAGATCGTGCAGCGGGCCATTGCCAGCGATTGCCGTTCTATCTCCTACACCTACACCGAGCCGACGATCTTCTACGAGTTCGCCTACGACACCGCCCGTCTCGCCCATGAAGCGGGGCTTAAAAATGTTTTCGTCACCAACGGCTATATCACCAGGGAGGCGCTGGCAACGATCGCACCTTTTCTGGATGCCGCGAATATCGACCTGAAAGGTTTCTCCAAAGGTTTCTATCGCGACATTGTCCGCGCCCGTTTATCCGAAGTTCTTGACTCTATTATCGAATATCGCAAACAGGGGATCTGGCTTGAACTCACGACCCTGGTCATCCCGGGACTCAATGATTCCGACAGCGAACTGCAGGGCATCGCAGAGTTCATCGTTACCAACCTGGGGGTTGACACCCCCTGGCACGTGAGCCAGTTTTACCCCACCTACAAATTGACCGACCTCCCCCGTACACCGGTGGCGACACTGCGCAGGGCGCGCGACATCGGCCTCGCCGCCGGATTACGTTATGTTTACGAGGGGAACGTACCGGGTGAAGGGGGCGAGAACACCTACTGCCCATCCTGCTCGGCCCTGCTGATCAAACGCTACGGGTACGTCATCGAGAATGCCAGGATCAGCAACGGCGCCTGTCCCGACTGCGGCGCCGCCATAGCCGGTATCGGCCTGTGAAGTTTTTTATATGAAAACGCTCGATTACCAGCGCGACATCATGATCCGTGAGCACCTGATGAGTCGCGGCATCAGGGACAAGGCAGTACTTGCTGCCATGCGTGAAGTGCCGCGCGAAGAGTTTATTGACGGGCGGATGCTGGAGAAGGCCTACGGAGACTACCCGCTTCCGATTGCGGAGGGACAGACAATATCGCAGCCATATATTGTGGCATACATGACCGAAGCGCTGGAATTGAAACCATCTGACCGGGTGCTGGAGATCGGCACCGGCTCCGGTTACGCCGCCGCTGTACTGAGCAGGATCGCGACAACTGTTCATAGCGTCGAGCGCCTCGGCGGATTGGCGCAATGTGCCAGGGAGCGCTTCGAACGACTCGGTTACAGCAATATTGTGATTCATGAAGGTGACGGCACCCTCGGCTGGCCGGAGCATGCGCCCTACGATGCCATCGTCGTCACCGCCGGCGCACCGAAAGTGCCGCAGCCTCTTCTTGATCAGCTTGCCATCGGCGGACGGCTGGTCATTCCGGTCGGGAGATCCTATGATGTACAGATGCTGCTCCGGGTGCGGCGGGTGACTGAGGATGACTGGCGCAGCGAAGAACTCTGCGGTGTCCGTTTTGTCCCCCTGATCGGGGCCGCCGGGTGGATGATCAAAAATCCGTAACAGGAACGCAAACGGCGCAACGACTGAACGGGTTACAGCCGTTGTGTCCAGAACCCACATAACCCAAATTTATAAGGAGCCCATTATGAAGAAAAAATCATTACTATTGCCTGTAGTAGCTGCTGCCCTGTTGCTGCCATCTGGTCTTGTACTTGCGGCTGATCAGCAGCGTGACCAGGATCAAACTCAGGATCAAACACAAGACCCAATCTATGGCAGCCAACTGATGACACAACAGGAGCGCTTAGAATATCGCGCCAGGATGCTTGCTGCAAAAACCGCCGAAGAGCGGCAGCAGATCCGCAAGGAGCATCATGAGCTGATGCAGGAACGAGCCAAAGCGAAAGGCCTGACCCTCCCCGATGAGCCGCCGGCCAGTGGCGGCGGCATGGGCCCTGGGATGAACATGGGCCCCGGCGGAGGCATGGGGCCTGGTGGCGGTATGGGACCAGGTGGCGGCCGCAAGTATTGATCCATACGACTGTTTTTTGTAAACAGGGAGACCCATGCGCTATCCTCCGTTGCTGACAGACCTGTACGAACTAACCATGCTGGCTGGCTATCTGGAGGAGGGAATGGCGGAAAAACAGGCTGCTTTCGACCTGTTTTTCCGCACAAACCCGTTCGAGGGTGGCTACGCGGTATTCGCCGGACTGGAACCGGCCCTCACCTATCTGGAGGAGTTGCGCTTTCTGCCGGATGAGTTGGCGTATCTGCAGGGGTTGGGAATATTCAAACCGCGCTTTATCGAGTTTCTCCGCGAGTTTCGCTTCCGCGGCAAGGTGACGGCGCCGCCAGAGGGAACGGTGGTCTTTGCCAACGAACCGCTTCTGACGGTGGAGGGAGCGCTGGCAGAGGCGCAGTTCGTGGAGACGGCACTGCTCAACATCATCAACTTCCAGACCCTGGTAGCTACAAAGGCTGCCCGGATTACTCATGCCGCCGCCGGGGCGCCGGTTATGGAGTTCGGGTTGCGTCGTGCCCACGGACCGGATGGCGCCCTCTCCTGCGCCCGGGCGGCCTGTGTGGGTGGCGTTCGCAGTACCAGTAACGTTCAGGCGGGGATGGTGTATGGCCTGCCGGTACGCGGGACTCACGCCCACAGCTGGGTGCAGGCCTTTCCGAACGAGTTGGCCTCCTTTCGTGCCTATGCGGACGCATTTCCCGACAGCTCCATTTTGTTGGTGGACACCTATGACACGCTGAAGAGCGGTATTCCGAATGCCATAACCGTTGCTCGTGAACTGCGGGAGCAGGGGCATGAGTTGTGCGGAGTCCGTCTCGATTCCGGAGATCTCGCATTTCTCTCCAGAGAGTGCCGCCGGATGTTCGATGAGGCCGGCTTTCCGGCCGTAAAGATCGTTGCATCCAACGAACTGGACGAATTTGTGATTGATTCAATCAGGGAAGAAGGAGGGCGGGTTGACATTTACGGCGTCGGCACTAAGCTGGCGACCTGCGGCGGCGCGGGAGGCGGGGCGCTGGGAGGGGTTTATAAGCTCGTAGAGGTAGACCGCCTGCCAAAGCTGAAGGTTACGAGCGACATCGCCAAGGCCACTCTGCCGGGAAAAAAACGTGTCCTGAGAGCAGTCGGTGATGGCGGTTTGATTCAGGACGTGATCTGCCTGGATCAGGATGAACTCCACGGAGGCGATACGGTCTACGATCCCTGTAATCCGCTCCAGCATACGACGCTCCCGGCACATATCGAACTGCATGAGTTGCGACGGGTGGTGATGGATAACGGCAGCCGAACGGGAGGCTCTGAAACACTGGACATAATGGCTGAACGGTGCCATCGGGAACTTTCCATGCTGCCGCAGGGGTGCCTCCGCTTCATCAATCCCCACCGCTATAAGGTCTCCATTTCCGGGCGGCTGAATGATCTGCGCAACAGGCTGATTGAACAGGTGCGCAAGGGAGAATGAACCATGGAAAACAAGACGGCATTATTGATAGTGGATGTACAGAACGATTTTTGCCCCGGCGGTGCACTGGAGATACAAAATGGAGTTCGGGTGGTAGAACCTATCAACCGAGCGATAAAATATTTTTCCGCAGCCCGGAGGCCGATAATGGCAAGCCGGGACTGGCACCCGCCGGTATCAGGGCACTTCCGGGAATCAGGCGGGGTCTGGCCGGTGCATTGCGTGCAGGGGACTACGGGAGCGGAGTTCCATCCCAACCTCCACCTCCCGAAAGAAACGGTGGTGCTTTCCAAGGGGATAAACCCTGAACTGGACGGTTACTCGGCCTTTGACGGGGTAACAGGCGACGGCAGGACACTGACGAAACTGCTGCGTCACCTGAAGGTCCAGCGGATCTACATTTGCGGCCTTGCTACCGACTATTGTGTTCTCTGTACAACACTTGAAGCGCTGCGCAACGGGTTGCATGTCACGGTACTGACCGATGCCGTGGCCGGGGTTAATATCGTCCCCGGAGAATCGGCCTGCGCTATCGAGGACATGGTGAAAGCAGGTGCGCAGCTGGCCACGGTGGATGAGCTGCAGGGATTGTTGGGGTTGGAACTCAGGCGGGAGTGAGTGATTTTGGTGCAGGTCATGCTGGCGGGTTAACCTAAAAAACACCAGTCAGAATAACACGGAGCAACTGAGAAACTGAGAAATCAAATACTTACAAAAAAGATACTGGTCACCAATAATTCGAGTATTAAAATAGTTTTTCTAACAGATTATCGCGTGATTTTACTCTGTTGCTCCGTTGCTCCGTTTTTCAAATGCTTTTGATATGCTTTCCGTCTGTTTTAACATGCATCAGTCCCACCTGAAAAATCAACTCCTGGTAAAAAAGTTTACCATCCTGAGAACAGCCTTGCCGCACAAGCCCTCCACCCACAGGACCTATCGACACCGGCAACTTTTTTAACATCCCCCTTTTCTGCGCACCACGTAACAACCTGTTATTAGGATATTTTTCCCCGGCATAGCTTGGCACGTTTCGTGACAGGTACGGTTGTAATCGAGCTCTTGAAAGATAGCGCCGCAGATGAGGGTGAAGAAGCCATCCAGGACAAACTGGGCCTGACCGTCAAGGGGTTGGACAAGGAACTGGCTGACCAATTACAGCTCAAAGAGACAACCGGAGTGGTCGTAACAGATCTGAAATCCGACGGCGCGGCTCAAGAGGCCGGCATCGCCGAAGGTGACATTATCAAGGAGATCAACGGAAGTGCGATTCAAACTCTGAAGGATTACGAGAAGGCTGTCGCTGCCCATAAAAAGGGGGAGATTATCCGGTTTCTTCTGAAGCGCGGCGATAGTTCGCTCTATCTGGCTGCCAGGCTGGATTAGTACCACAAAGGGGGGTAAAGCAGATAAAGCTTGCTTTGCCCCCCAACATTTTAAAACGGAATATCAGCAATTTACAAGTCCCTTATAGTTTCCAAGTCCCTTATAGCTAATTTTTAACGCAATGCCAATTACCATGGTATCTGTATCGAACCAGGAACGGGGATCAATGCAGAA
>JAFLLC010000163.1 GCA_019162745.1 Deltaproteobacteria bacterium
TTGCCGGTCGGCATCCTGCCGGAACGGTGGTCGGCTTCAGCCGGAATACCCAATAAACATGAAACTGCGATTTGCTAAAATAATAAACCGATACATTTTACGAAATGGACAATGCCCCTCAAAGCAACTTTATAAATATCCATACTCTAAATCCTGCCTAAGAGCAAACATCTAATACTGCCTTCATTCATTGCTTTAGAACGAAATTTCACTACCTCAAAAAAAAGCTTGCATCGTCCTGATTATTAGACTAAACGTGATGTAAGTATGTATTCACTTACATCACAAAAAAAGGGGGGAATTGCATGAACACTTGGGCTAACCGAAGAGATTATATCTTTCGGTCCACCAAAGGACTGATAGCTTTGGCTATCTCCTTGATTGCGCTAATAACCGCAGTTTGGGGGACATTGTCAGGGCCAATGGCCGAATGGGGAATCAGGGATATCACTATCCGTGTACTCGGCATGGCGATTCATCCGGAACAGCGGGAAGGTCGCATCATCATGCTCTACCACGTCATTGCAATGGCAGTCGTTGCCATTGAGACCTACATGATTACCTCTACGGTACGGATGAGCAAAGAGGAGCAGGGGAACATCAACGGCTTGGTAACCATTGGCTATCTCATGACAATGTTTTTTGGATTGGGGTTCGCCTATTTTGGCCACAATTATGCTTTCCATGGCCTATTCATTGTTGGCCAGTCACTTCTTTTCTTCGCCGGCTGCATGCTGTCAAAGGCACTCTGGCCATGGAAGAAGAGTACCTATCTTGAAAAAGGTTCACCCTACGCCAGAACCCCCAAAGGGATAGATCTGGAACGCGCCGCCTTCTTTACCATGGCCGTTGCTACGCTCGGTTCGGCCTGTTTCGGTGCAGTTACCGGCTCTTTCTGGGGGAATGGACATGAAACCTTCTTGGCAGAAAACCTCATCAGAATACCGCACAAAACATCACTTCAGCTTTCTATCATAGGCCATCTGCACATTATGCTCACCCTGGTTGCCGTCGCCATAACGCTGCTCGTTGGGCGCTGGCTGGACTTCAAAGGAATCTGGCACAAGATTTCGATGCCAATAATGATCTTCGGTTCAATCACCATCACGCTCGGCGTCTGGACGGTCGTGCCTTATGAAAACCTCGCCCATACGATCATTTATGTCGGCGCGGTGTTCACCATGACGGCGGCATTGATGCTCGTCATATTCGGCTGGAAAAAACTTATCAATGAGCGTCTGACAGAGCAGGGGATTACAAAAGCCAACGTGTTTCAGGGCATCAAGGCGCTTATTCATGACCCCCTCAAATTTGGGCCGTTGTGGCAGATGGTTTTCATGAACTTCACCGTAAGCGGCGTCGGTATCTTCATGGCAATCAAGCTTGACAAGATCTTCCGTATCTGGCCGGCCCGCGAGGAAAGGATCACACTAACCGGACACTGGCACATCCTGGCTGCACTGATTGCCACCATTATCATGATGTATTACGCCGACATGTGCGGTTTAAAAGGCAAGGCAAGACAGTGGTTTGGCTGGATTGTAATCATTGGCTCCGATATAGCTTTTGGCTCCATGACCATTTTTTCGATGAAACGCGGCTTTGTCAGCACATACGATCAGCAACCTCTGGTTGATTGGACGATGATATTCGCCGACTTCGGCCTTGGAGCGATCATGGTCGTGCTGGCGATGTTCCTTCTCTGGCGTATATACGATTTTATGAACGAAAAAGGTGCATGGCAACAGGAGAGCGGCGAACTGGAACTGGAAAGAATTACAGCAGAAAAAAAAGACAGCGTTGAGACTGAGGAGGTGGTGCGATGAACAGGATGAAAATTATCACACTCATGACGGTCGCATTACTGGCCGGGGTGTCGACAGGCAAAGTACACGCCCAAGAGAATAAAACGATCCCGGTCTTTGATACCGGCATTAACCCAAACAGCTGGGTGACTGTTGCCAAAGGGGATTTCTTCGAAGGGCAGCACAAAAAGAAAACTCTCGTTGATTATGACTACGAAATCATGGTGACACCGGTAACTAACGCACAGTACGCGGAGTACCTGAACAATGCCTTGGCCAAAAGTGCCATTACAACCAAAGATAACAAGGTATTTGGCTTCTATCCCGGTGACAAATTCAATAAGTTTAAGCATGAGTTCCAGATCAAAGCTGGTGACAAGCTGCATATGGCACTTGATGCACAAGGACTGGCTATCGAAGTGCGTGATGGAAAATTTGTCGCAAAAAGTGGTTGGGAAAACCATCCGGTTGTTCAGGTAACCTGGTTTGGAGCAAAAGCATACTGCGACTCCAAGGGGGGAAGAATACCAACTGAAATCGAATGGGAGAAGGCAGCCCGTGGCACAGACACGAGAGCGTATCCCTGGGGCAACGAAATAACCTCGGCTCACGCGAATCTCTATGCCAGCAAAGACCCGTTTGAAAAGGGTTTTGGCAAACAAGGAACAACTACACCGGTCGGTTTTTACAATGGCCAGTCCTACGGTGGCTTTAAGACCAAGGACTCGCGCTCTCCGTATGGCCTGTACGACATGGCCGGCAATATCTGGCAATGGTCAGGAGATGTCTTCCCCAACACGCATTACCGCTGGATGCGCGGCGGCAGCAAAAGCAACTATGATTTTGAACTTCGCGTCTACAACAAGAATTCGGCTGGCCCTGACTTTCATGAGATCGACCTCGGATTTCGCTGTGCCAGAAACAAGTAGCAGACATCAAGTATGGCAGGGCTTAACGAGTTAGACCGACCTTGAAGGGGGATTCATCATGACAATCTCACAAAGACAACCAGGCTTCATGAATGTCGTTAAAAATAATATCAAGACATACCTTCCGCTCATCAAGAGCCTGCAAACAGGCTTGTTATTGGTGACAGGAGTAACCGGCTATCTGAGCGCCCGCTGTCCGGTCTTGACAATAAGCGTCTTTATCGGCTTGGTTGGGAGCCTGCTCCTTGCTATCAGCGGCAGTACCATCCTGAACATGGTGTATGACCGTGATATCGACGCCCTGATGCGTCGGACCGCCAATCGGCCGTTACCGAGCGGCGCGGTACATGTTCGTAACGCATTGCTGCTTGGTTTATTTTGTTCAGCAGCCGGCGTTCTCTGGGGTTATGTACTTGACCCGCTCTATGCCCTGGTAGTCTTTGCCGGCCTGTTCATTGACGTCGTCATATACACCATGTGGCTAAAGAGAAGTACCCCCTGGGCGATTGTCTGGGGCGGCATTTCAGGTGGCATGCCGATCTTTGCCGGACGGGTACTCGCTACAGGCTCGATCGACCTGGTCGGAATTCTTTTCGCTGCTACGATTCTGCTCTGGATACCGACACATATACTCACCTTTAATATACGCTACGCTGATGATTATCAGAGAGCCGGCATTCCTACTTTTGTCTCCTCTTACGGCATCAAAAAAACACGTATTATTATTGCCATTTCCAGCATTGCCGCCGCTATCGGCATGGCTGGCTGCCTTGTCGTACTCGGTTTTTCCTGGGGTTATTTGAGGATACTGACACTCCTGACAATAGGTATTATTGGCATTGCTTTTAAGAGTATCGCATTCCCTTCTGATGAAACAGATCTAAAATTGTTCAAAGGCGCATCGCTCTACATGCTCGGCTCCATGGTCACAGTAACTCTGGGTTCGTTGTAGAAAACCAGCGGTGCACATAATTTTAAGGAGATTTATATGGTCAACGAAACGTCAAAAGCACAAAGAATTTACTCCGCTATCGTAGCAGGTGTGGCAGGGATTTATTTCCTTACCATGGCGCCAACTGCGGCGATGCAAACATTGAAGATTGCCCTGGAACAGGCTCTCCTTCGCCTCATCCCGCATGATTATGACTTCTATCCGGCCATTCCGCTTTTAAGCACGACCTATTCCGGTTGGATCATATTGATTTTTCTTACCGGCGGGCTCAGCCTGATGTTGGTCTGGCCTCTTTACCAGGGTAAAATCTGGGCACGGGCGACAGCACTGGGAGCTTACGGGCTTGCAACCGTTGGCGGCATGGCAATGACTATTCCGTGGTTTGTGCTGGTACTGGCTGAATATCCACACAAGGGCGTACCGCCACATACGATAAGTGGCATGCCTCCGGTTTTAACAGTTATGCTCCTCGGCCTCGCCTTCTATTACAGCATGCTGTATTCCGATCAGGATACCCTGAAAAACAAACTACTGAAATGGATTCCCTATACCGCTACCGGCATCGTATCCGGCATGGTTTTTATGAATGCGCAACATGGCGCCCGTTATTTCATTCATATTCATGGTGAATATTTCCCGAATAACGCACCAAATATTCTATCCCCACTTGATCACTACATCACCAACCTTGATTACCTCAACTGGAAAACGTTCGATGTAATCCATACTGAGGCGGTGTACAGCGCACAGACACTCACCCTGTTGCTTGGTGGATACGGACTTTATATCGCTTCAGTGATAATGATCCTCTCTATTCCCTTCATGTTCATGAGAATGAGAATCGGCTGGTACATGGCAACCGGTGGAGCCATTGCTACAGCTGTAGCAAGCTTCCAGGGCTACATTGTCCGCAGCTCCTTCGAATGGGGCCAGGGCTGTGCGATGTCTACCGCGTTGCTACTCATCCTGCTCATTCCTTACTACAGAAAAATGTTTCTACCGGAAGGTGACTAAAGATTTATTGCGAGCTACATGCTTTCACACTGATAAAGATGGCGTAACTAAGTTCCTTAGCTTGATAAAACAAGGAGATTACGTAATGAAACAAAAAAATATTGCCCTCACATCCCTGATGTTAGTCCTCGCTTCATCATCACTGGCTCTGGCCACCAACGGCGATAACACGCTTGGCCTTACCGCTCTGGAGTGGGCGCGTGGTGGAGCTATTGTCGCATCACCGGTCGATATCCCCAGCATGATGTATAACCCTGCTGCTGCGGGAGAAATCAAAGTAGATAAGGGTGGCTTTGACATGAGCCTTGGCTTGCTCAATGCGAGCCGTTCGATAAATACCGCAGTAAAGTCAACAGATAGTGATTCAGACAACTACCTTGCCATGGGGGTCGGCGCTGTTGCACGGGCATCCAGCAAGATGTTTTTTGGTATTACTGCCGGCGGCGTTGCCGGACTCGGTGTTGACTTTGCCGGTGGAACATTATTACCCGCCTCTCCTACTGCCGTTGTATCAACCAAAAGCCTGTTCAAGATCGCACCGACTATGGCTTATGTCGTCAATAACAAGCTGACAGTCGGTTTTTCACCGCAAATCGGCTATCAGACCATGGCCATGCGGACCCCCGCATTCACCCTGCCGCAGACCGGAGTATTTGGCCTTGGTGGCTCAGTTGGTGCTATTTATCATTTTACACCAGCGCTCCAGGCTGGTCTTTCGTACACTTCCAAGATGGATATGCAGGAATACACCTTTAATGGTATTGCGGGTGTAACGGAAGGTAAATACAAGATGGATATGGATGTCCCGCAATCGCTTGCAGGAGGTGTTTCTTTCCGCCCCATGCCCAAGTTGCTTTTGGAGGCCGATGTTAAATGGACTGAGTTTTCCGACGTCATGGACCGTGTTGAACTTACCGGACCTACCGGAGCGGTCATTCCCATCTTGTTCGGCTGGAAAGATCAGGTTGTGTATTCACTTGGCGCAGAGTATGAAGCGCTCCCCGGCCTCACACTGCGATCAGGCTACAATTACGGCGCTTCTCCCATCGGCCCGGAAGATGTGACCAGCAACTACGGTTCAATCGCCGTTGTTGAACATCACCTGTCACTGGGCATCACCAAACAGTGGAATTCAGCAGTGTCCACCTCGGCATCATACACCCACGGTTTCAGTAATAAAGTAACGTCAAACAGTACCGTAGGCCCGCTTGTTCCAATCAGCATTGAGGCAACGCAGGATATCGCCTACGTTCAGCTGAGCTTCCGTTTTTAGTCGTGCATGAATTGGTACTGCAATGAATTGCGTTCTTAAACCAGCTGTTGACCGGAGGGGTCTGTTATTGCTTGCAGGCCTCCTCTGGAGCGGTGCCGGATTGCTGCTCATCAGTTTTGCAGTCCGGTGGCTGGCTGATCTTCACAGCCACCCGGCGCTCATTGTCGCAACAACTGTTGCAGGTCTTATGCTGGGTAGTTCAATCGCTCTGTTCGGTTTTCGCCGGATGGCCATGCGTAATATCAGCAGAATACAGGCAATGCCGGAGCGCAGTTGTATTTTTGCTTTTCAGAAGTGGCACAACTATCTTCTGGTCGCGTTCATGATGTCGCTGGGGATTTTTATGCGCCGTACACACATCCTCTCCCCCATATACATGTCCATCATGTACATGGGGATAGGCACCGCGCTCTTGAGCACAAGCCTGCTTTATTACAGAAATATTATAACAAGACAGCAACCATAGCTTTATTACTCTGTCTTTAAAGAACACTTAAAACTCAATAAAAACGAGAACAAAACAAAGGGGAACAATATGAATAAAATTATAGTCGCCATGTTTGCCGTAATTGCTTTTAGCGGCGTAGCCAGCGCCAAGGATCAACTCGTATTAAAGATCGAAAACAAGGATGTGAAATTCAATCATAAAAACCATGTCAAATACCAAAAAGACAACTGCGCTGCGTGCCATCCGGCCGTACCTCAGAGCGAAGAAGCGGGAAAGGTAAACTGGATGTTTTGCAGAGGGTGCCATGACCAGTCGCTGAAAGAAGGTGGACTCAAGCCTCAACCTATTGTTAAGAAGTAAGACATGACGGCTGATCCGAATGGTAATTTACAAACAACCATTCATTCGAGGAGCGGAAATATGAAGAATATTATATTTGTACTGTGGTTTGTATTATTGACTGTTTCATCGGCCTTCGCGGCTGAACTCAAAGTTGGCGGCAAGGCGCCGGACTTTAAACTGAATGATTCGGCAGGGAAGGAATACTCGCTTAATGTCCCGCAATTCAAAGGGAAAGTCCTGTACATCGCGTACGTTGATCCTGACGAAAAGGACACGAACAACCATGTAGAGGAGGCTCTAAAAAAAGAGCAGGGATCAGGCGCTCTGGATAAGGCACACTACGAAAGTTTCTGGATCGTTAACCTCAAGGCAACCGCGAAGCCTAATTTCTTAATCAAATCACACCTCAAGAGCAAGCAGAAGAAGACCGGCTCCACCATTATTCTGGATCCTGATTACACAATCCTGAATATGTGGGGGATGGAGAATGACTCTTCTGACGTGGTCGTCCTCGACAAGAATCTGATTTGCCGCTATGTCCATAATGGCAAGTTATCGCCTGAAGAGGTCGTCAAGATGATCAAGATCATCAAGGAGTATCAGGGGAAGTAATGTTTATTAAGCATGCAACAATCGGAATCGCTCTTTAAGTACTTAACAAATAATTGTCTGGAAGGGTGCATGCTGCCATTTGTACTCTTCTATTTGCCGGGGAGTCTCTTTCCTCCCCGGCATTTTTTGAATTAATTTTAGCGCAATTTACGGCTAGATGGGCATGATCGTTGCCGCCATAAACTTCGGCTCCTAATGGTTTTTCGATAAGATTGTCATCAGGATGTACAACGCCCGTGAAATTACTTGCGGTGTTCAGGTCCTGGAGTGGAGATGATGAGGAGGGCGACAGAATCGAAGGCAATCAGTACGTACTGACAGATCAACAATAACCGTGGACATCACTGTTCCGACAAACCACACAGGAGGAAGTCATGCCAGATAAAATAAATCATGTTTCCAACGGATTTAAGTCATTGAAAAAGAAAAGAAGTCGAACAGAACAGTTACAAAATGTCATATCGTTGCGCATAAATAACCATGAAAAAAGGGAGCTGGAAAATCTGACTAAAACGACATCTAAAAGCATCTCTGACATCATGAGAGAGGCCATTGATCTGTGGAGGTCAAGCCGCAGCAATCATGCATGGATTAATCATTTGAACTGAGCCTCTTGAAATAAATATATGCGAGTATTTGTATTTTAATACTTGTTGTTGATTATATCAACATACCGTAAAAACAGAGTACTCTATAATAACTCAAACGGGAAATCTCTCAACATGGTCTGCTCAAGCAGTCAGGTTGAACATTTTACATGACCCCGTTGTTGTGAGAGCTTAATGGCAAAAATTTTATTTTATATAACGTTGGTTCTCTACGGTTTTGCAACACTTATGTATCTGTTTTGGTTGATGCGTACCACAATTGCCACCGGGAATATTGCCCGTAACGTATTGCTTTCAGGTTTTTTGGTTCATGTTTTGGCCCTTCTGCACCGATTTGTTTCAGTAAACCACCTGCCAATTGCCAATATGCACGATTCTCTGTCTTTTTTTGGCGTAGCTCTTGTTGGTATTTACCTTGCCGTTGAGCATCGTTATAAAATAACTTCCTTAGGATCTTTTGTCACCCCGGTAGCCTTTCTCACGATGCTTGGTTCCAGTACATTTGCAAATGAACTGAAACCACTTGATCCGCTCATGCAGAACGCCTGGATCTATTCTCACACCATACTTGCCTTTGTCAGTTATGCCCTGTTTACTATCTCGGGTGGTACTGCTGCCATGTACCTGATCCAATCTCATTTACTGAAGACAAAGAATCAGGGGCACATATTCCAGAAACTCCCATCTTTGGAGAAGCTCGATGACATCAGTTACCGCTGCCTGAACATTGGTTTTCCGATGCTGACAGTTGCCATAATTACCGGCGCTATGGTCGCAACTAAGGTGTGGGGAAGTTATTGGAGCTGGGATCCCAAGCAAACCTGTTCTCTGATTACCTGGCTTGTATACGCAGTTCTGTTACATGGGCGCCTTGCAGTGGGATGGCGCGGCAAGCGGGCTGCATTGTTCTCACTGGCCGGCATAATCCTTCTATTGTTCAGCTTTGTTGGGGTTAATCTGTGGTTTCCCGGGCTACATGCCTTCAAATGATATGAATAAAGTGATCAGCTTATGAATGTCATAGTTGTCGGATTGTCACATAAAACCGCCACAGTGGATATCCGGGAGAGGGTTTCTTTCTCACCTAACGATATCTGCAAGCCACTCAGAGCACTGGTTGCACTGGAAGGCATTGTTGAAGGGGTGATTGTCTCCACCTGTAATCGTGTTGAGATATACACCACTACCCTCGACATAGCCGGAGGTATTGAGCGTGTCCGGCGGTTCTTTGCCGACTGGCACCAATTGCCCTGCGACCTGCTCGAGCCATATTTGTACAGTTACCACGGGGAAGATGCGATTCGCCACGTTTTCAGAGTCGCTTCATCTTTGGATTCTATGATTGTCGGCGAGCCGCAGATACTGGGGCAGATTAAGACGTCATACGGCTATGCCGCCGAATTAAAAACCTCCGGGATTATCCTTAACCGACTCCTGCACAAAGCGTTCTCCGTAGCCAAACGAGTCCGTACAGAGACTGCAATTGCATCATCAGCGGTCTCGGTTTCTTTTGCCGCAGTAGAAAGAGCCAAAAAAATCTTCGATTCCCTTACCGACAAGACCGTACTTTTAATTGGTGCCGGAGAGATGTGCGAACTCGCGGCACGTCATTTTCAGGCGAACGGGGTGAAGACTTTCATAGTTGCTAACCGTACTTTTGAGAGAGGAGAGCGATTGGCAAAAATGTTTGGAGGGACGGCAATTCGATTCGATGCACTTTTTGATCACCTCCACAAGGCGGATATAATTCTTAGTTCCACCGGCGCTCCCCGCTTTATTATCACCCCGAGAGATCTTGGCGAAGTCATCTGCAGACGCCGCAACAAGCCCATGTTCTTCATTGATATTGCTGTTCCAAGAGATATTGACCCGGAAATTAACAACCTTGATGCGGTCTATCTGTATGACATGGATGACCTGCAACAGGTTGTTTCTGCTAATCTAAAAAACCGCAAATTGGAAGCTGAAAAGGCAGAATTGATAGTTACCGAAGAGATAGGGCAGTTTTTCAATTGGTTAGCCACCCTCGAAGTAACTCCCACAATTATCGCAATGCGTAAACAATTTGATGAACTTCGTCAGGCTGAATTGGCTCATACCATGTCTAACTGGAAAGATGCTCCAGACGACACTGAACAACGGTTGGAAGCCCTAACAAATTCGATAATGAATAAAATATTGCACTCACCCACTGTTGTCTTGAAAGATGCTGGCAAGCATCAAGGAAACCGCACAGAATTGTACATTGATACGCTGCGAACCCTGTTCAAGCTAACATCCTGAAAAATATTTTAAAAAACGGGGTCAATTTATGCTTGACTAATACCTTGTTTCACCCCATAAAGATAGTAATTAATTACTATCTTTATATAAGGAGACGATATGCGTCCACCCTCCAAAAATCTCCCCGCTGATGAACGAAAAGCCGTTACGGTGCAAACTGTTGTCAAGCTGGCTGCCGAACAAAATCCCAACGACATCAGCACATCCGCCATAGCCAGCGCCATGGGACTGACCCAGGGAGCCCTTTTCCGCCACTTTGTTAGCAAGGATGCTATCTGGCAAACCGTCATGGAATGGGTTGCCGATTGCCTGCTGACGCGGGTTGACCATGCAGCCAACACGGCCCTATCCCCACTCGCTGCCCTTGAAGCGATCTTCATGACTCATATTGATTTTGTAACCCGGCATCCCGGAGTGCCGCGCATGCTGTTGGCGGAACTTCAACGTCCGGGCATGACACCAGCCAAAAAGATGGCGCTGACACTGCTGAAACGGTACGAAGAACGGCTGTGCTCTTTGATTGAAAAAGGTAAGCTATGCGGTGAAGTGGAACCAAACGTTGCAACAGCGGCAGCCACAACCCTTTTTGTTGGAACCATTCAGGGTTTGGTGATGCAGTCACTCATATCATCTAATCATGAAAAAGCGCAAAGCGATGCAGCAGGTGTGTACGCAATTTATCAGCGCGGCATAAGGAGCACACATTGAAAACTTTTATCACGAATCATGGCCGGGCGCTGGCGCTTGCCGGAGTTTTGCTGCCGTTGCTGGTCTTACTGGCCTACGTAGCCCTGCGATCTGGGCCGCTGGCAGCAGTGCCGGTGACCTTGGTGACGGTCAAGAGCAGGGCTGTAACACCTGCTCTCTTCGGCTTAGGTACCGTCGAGGCGCACTACACTCACAAGATCGGACCGACGTTCGCTGGTCGCCTCAGGCGCGTAGACGTACAGCCTGGCGATCACGTCAAGGCAGGGCAACTGCTCGGCGAAATGGATCCGGTCGATCTGGACGACCGCATAACTGCCCAGACCGCAGCGCTCAAACATGCCGAGGCAAACATTCTCGCCGTCAAAGCACAAAGCCAGGAAGCCGCTGTCCGCAACTCTTTCGCCGAAGTCCAGGCACAACGTTACGAGCAACTGCTGACCATCCGCTCGGTCAGCGAAGAAAACACCGAAGCGAAACGGCAAGAGTTACAGGTCACGCACTCCGTCTTATCAGCTGCACGCGCCAATCTCGACGCATCACGCCAGGAATTTGCACGCCTGCGCTCCGAACGTGAAGGTCTGATTCGGCAGCGTGCCAACCTCCACTTGGTATCGCCGGTTGATGGTGTCGTGTCCCGGCGCGATATGGACCCAGGCACCACTGTGGTCGCCGGTCAATCGGTGGTTGAAGTGATTGAACCCGGGAGTATCTGGATCAACGTCCGCTTCGACCAGCAGCGCGCAATGGGGCTGAAAAACGGCCTGCCGGCACAGATAACCCTCCGCTCACGGGCTGACCAACCGCTGGCGGGACGCGTGTCGCGGGTTGAGCTCCATGCCGATCCGGTCACCGAAGAAATTCTGGCAAAGATTGAGTTCACGCTGTTACCCCAAACACTCCCCCCTTTAGGCGAGCTGGCCGAAGTCACCGTTGCCCTCCCTGTGCAGAAGCCGATGCCCGTTGTGCCTAATGCCAGCGTACAACGTGTCGACAGGAAGCTTGGTGTATGGATCGTTGAAGGCGACCACCTGCGCTTTGCTCCGGTTAAGACGGGCGTAACCGATCTTGAAGGTCAGGTGCAGATTATCGAGGGTCTGAAAGGGGGCGAGCGGGTCGTGGTTTACAGCCAGAAGGCGCTGAAATCCGGAAGTCGCATCAAGATCGTGGAGCGCGTCATGGGTAAGTCATCATGATCAGCCTGGCCGGACGTGACATCCTGCATGCCTGGGGCAAATTTGTCTTTACCGGCATCGGACTGGGACTCCTGATTGGCGCAACGTTTACCATGGCAGGCGTGTACCGCGGCATGGTGGATGATGCCAAGGTGATGCTCGACAACAGCGGGGCCGATCTCTGGGTGGTGCAGCAAGACACTCTTGGCCCCTATGCGGAGCCGTCTAGCATTTATGACGACACCTATCGCAGCATTCTCGGTATTTCCGGCGTTGCACGCGCCGCCAATGTCACCTATCTGACCATGCAGGTACGCCAGGGTGAGCGTGACGTACGCGTGCTGGTAACCGGCGTCACGGCCGACGGTCCAGGCACCCCCGGCTGGCCGCCGTATCTCGTCGCCGGTCGACAGATCACCCGTAGTCACTACGAGGCCGTGGCCGATGTCGCCACAGGGTTCAAACTCGGCGACCGTCTCCAAATCCGCCGCAACCAGTACACCGTCGTCGGTTTGACCCGGCGCATGGTCTCTTCAAGCGGTGACCCGATGGTATTTATCCCGTTGAAAGATGCCCAGGAAGCCCAGTTCCTCAAGGACAACGACGCCATCGTGCGAAGCCGCGCCCGCACGGCCCAAAACCCGGCACTGAATCGCCCCGGAGTGCCAGGGCTACTTGACTCCGTCATCACCTCGCAGAGCAGCAACCCTTACGTCAACGCAGTTCTGGTACAGCTCGAAGCGGGCCATGTCTCGGAGGATGTGGCGCGATCAATCAGCCGCTGGAAGCGCCTGAAGGTATACGACCGGGCACAAATGGAGCATATCCTGGTGGGGAAGCTGATCGCTACATCGTCCCGACAGATCGGCATGTTTATGGTAATCCTGACGATTGTCAGTGCTGCGATTGTCGCCTTCATCATCTACACACTGACCATGGGCAAGATACGTGAGATCGCGGTGCTCAAGCTGATCGGCACCAGAAACCGCACCATTGCCGCCTTGATCATGCAACAGGCGATCGCACTGGGTCTGATTGGATTCGTGGTGGGCAAGATCACGGCAACCCTCTGGGGCCCGTTTTTCCCGAAACATGTGCTGCTTGAACCGCTCGATGCCGTAATCGGCTTAGTCGCTGTGGTTGTCATCTGCATACTATCGAGCATTATAGCCATTCGAGCGGCACTCAAGGTCGATCCGGCCGAAGCCATTGGGGGTTGATATGGTAGACAAAGGTATTCGCATCGAAGGTTTGAAAAAAAGATACGGCAGTGGAGATACCGCCGTCGATGCCTTGAAGGGCATCGATATGCAGGTGGCCCCAGGTGAAGTGGTCGGCCTGGTCGGGCCGTCAGGTTCCGGCAAGAGCACGTTGCTCAAGTGTCTGGGAGCCGTGATCGAGCCGACTGCCGGGCGGATGATTCTCGGCGATGAGCTGATTTATGACGACGGCTGGAAGGTCACTGATCTGCGGGCACTGCGCCGCGACAGGATAGGGTTTGTATTCCAGGCGCCCTATCTCATCCCTTTTCTGGATGTGACCGACAATGTCGCCCTGCTGCTGATGCTGGCGGGACGCCCCAACGGTGAGGCGCGCTCGCGGGCGATGGAGCTGCTCGAAGCGCTGGATGTGGGACACCGCGCCAAGGCCATGCCATCGCAACTTTCTGGCGGAGAACAGCAGCGGGTGTCCATTGCCCGAGGTTTGGTCAATCGCCCCCCGGTTATCCTGGCCGACGAACCTACCGCGCCGCTCGACAGCGAACGGGCTCTGGCGGTGATCCGAATCCTGAACGATATGGCGCGCAAATACGACACCGCAATCATTGTCGTCACCCACGACGAGAAGATCATTCCGACCTTCAAACGGATCTACCATATCCGTGATGGGGTGACCTACGAGGAAGCCGGCGAAGGGCGCAGTTTCGATTGAAGCCACAGAACTCATCAAGGAGCTTTCCATGGAATCCATTTTCAATACAAAAGCCGGTGCACGAGAAGACATGAAATCCCCGTTACGCAAGCGGATAGTTCGTGGTGTCGGATTCGCCCTCTGCCTCGGAGGGATCGCAGGGTGTACCGTCGGACCTGATTTCAAGCGTCCCGATGCTCCGCAGGTATCAGGCTATACAACGACCCCTGTTGCGGAACAGACAGTCGCGAGCCCAGGGATTCTCGGCAATGAACAGCGGCTTGTTACAGCGCAGGTACCTGCCGGCTGGTGGAAAGAACTGAACTCTGCCAAGCTCAATAGCTCGATAGAACTCGCATTTAAAGCCAGCCCGACACTTTCGGCGGCACAAGCAACGTTACGCCAAGCAGAACAGAACTACGCGGCCCAGTCCGGCTCAACAGAGCTTCCGCAGGTCAATGCAAACCTTGGCGCCCAACGCCAAGGCACCAATAGTGCGGCGATGGGCCTGCCTGGCGGTGAACGCACCTCAAACCTCTACAACGCCTCCGTTGCGGTCAGCTACGAGCTCGATCTGGCCGGAGGCTCCCGCCGGGGGCTTGAAGCGCTGGCGGCGCAAGTCGACTACAAGTCATTCCAGCTCGAGGGGGCGCGACTGGACCTGGCAGCCAACGTCGCCTTGGCAGCAATTTCCCAGGCGCAGTTGACTGCGCAAATTGAAGCCAGCAAAGAGATTCTGCGTGCGCAGCAAGAGCAACTTGATATCACACGAAAGCGGCTGAACGCCGGTGCCGCCTCGGAGAACGAAGTCCTGGCGCTGCAAACTGAAGTCGAACAAACCCGGGCAGGCATTCCCGGACTGCAGAACCGACTGGAGCAGTCCCGCCATTTACTGGCCGTTCTGACGGGGCAGTTCCCCGGCGCGGCTGACGTTCAAAGTTTCACGCTGGCGGATTTTTCCTTGCCGGCTGACTTGCCGATGAGTGTGCCTTCAGAACTGGTACGCAGACGCCCGGACATCAGAGCCTCTGAGGCTCTGCTTCACGCGGCCAGTGCGCAGTACGGCGTTGCCATTGCCAAGCTCTACCCGCAGTTAACCCTGACCGGCAACCTCGGATCGCAGGCTCTGACGACAGCTAGTCTCTTCGGCCCAGGCTCGCTGATCTGGAGTCTTGGCGGCCAACTGGCACAGCCCCTGTTCAATCCAGGTTTACGCTCCAACACCCGGGCAGCCGAAGCCGGCTTGGATGCCGCAGGCGCAAACTACAGGCAGACGGTGTTGCAGGCGTTACGTAATGTGGCGGACGTCCTTCGCACGATCGAGAGTGACGCAGAGGCTCAGTTGTCACTAGTGACCGCCGGCGAATCGGCGCACCAATCATTGGTGCTGATCCAGCGGCAATACGCTCTGGGCGCAGCCAGCTATGTGCAACTGCTCCAGGCTCAGCAGCAAGCGCAGCAGGTTCGCATCAATGTGCTGGCGATCCAGGCTCAGCGCCTGTTCAACACTGTTGTCTTGTACCAGGCAATGGGGGGCGACTGGGTGGAGCCCCGGTAGATCTGATGATATCTATGAAGAGGAAGCAGTTGAAGGAGGGACGTTTTAGCGTGAGAAATTATATACTGCCTATAGTCACAACAGTTATCGTTTTTATAAATCTTGCCATGATTGAACTCATGGCTAAGAAACCACTGCTTTTGCTGGATAGATTTTCTCCAGGAGCTGGTTGGCTTCAGGTCCTTATGGTTTCCAGCTACGCCTTTGTCGTGGCGTATAATATGCAAGATCCAGCGAAAACGGCTCTTTGGCGTCAGCGCACATGGCTGTTTTTTTCAACCGTATTTTTCGGCCAGTTGTTGTTGGGGTTGTTTGCCTCGCCAATCTTCCTGATGTCAGGCAAATTGCACTTACCGATTCCAGCCATGATTGTTGCAGCACCACTGTATCGGGGCGAAACTTCGATGATGCCGTTCCTCTTTCTTTCAACTATTGTTTTGTCGGGACCGGCCTGGTGTAGTCATATCTGCTATTTTGGTGGAATTGATGCTTTTGCAGCTACAGGCAAAACTAAAAAGACACCTATCAAAAATAAATTCGGAATAAAGCACACCATACTGATCGTAGTGATCACTGTAAGTCTGCTGCTCAGGCTCTTCGACGTGCCAGCCATCTGGGCTGCTTCAGTGGCGCTTGGTTTTGGATTGGGTGGAGTAGCTGTAATTTATCTGTTTTCGCGCAAACAGGGGAGAATGGTGCATTGCACCATGTATTGCCCCATCGGGTCTATCGTTCAGTATGCCAAACTGATGTCCCCTTTTCGGATGCAGATTGGGCAGGATTGTTCGGCGTGCGGACGTTGCTCCAATTACTGCAAATACGATGCGTTGAACCGCACAGACATTCTGAGCCATAAACCGGGGTTATCCTGCACGCTTTGCGGAGATTGCGTTGTCTCATGCCCCAGCAGTTCAATTAAGTATAAGTTTTTCAACTTTTCCGGCGATTTTTCACGAAAGGCATGGCTATGTATTTCAGTAGCTCTGCATGCAATTACTCTTACGCTGGCTAGAATATAGGAGCTGCCGAGACACCGCACCGTACACAATGCAAAGCTACAATCCTCAGGGTCAGCATCAGCCCGTTTGGGACAAGCAACCGGATGCTCGGTTGAGCCTGCCTGCCACAATTCATATTATGATTTACCACCATGTAAACTCTCATTTATATACTTTACCGATCATTTGACTTTGGTCATACGTCTTGTATGCTTGACTGCGGTAATGAGCGCCTCGCGGGTCCCCGTGGGGCGCTGATCTTTTTTTTATGTACTACACTCGTTTATGTTCTTTTATTGATGTAGGTCAAAATACAAGCTTGACCGATGGCGTATCATGCAACTATTAGAACAAACGACCAGCCACAAATTGGGGCGGATATGGACAGAATATTGATTCAGGCAGTTAATGAGGCACCGGATGCAATCCTCATTTCGGACCGGGCAGGAATTATCAGCTTTTGGAACAGCGGAGCAGAGCAACTGTTTGGACACACCGCAACTGAAGCTGTTGGCCAATCACTTGATCTGATTATTCCTGAAAATCTGCGGGGCCGCCATTGGGATGGATATCACCGGGTAATGGCGTCTGGAGAGACAAAATATAAGACAGGTCTCCTCTCATCACCTGGAATTCGCAAAGACGGTTCCCGTATTTCGCTGGAATTCAGCATGGTGTTACTGCACGACGAGGCAGGCCAAATGCAGGGGTGTGCATCGATCATGCGGGATGTCACTGAACGATGGAAAAAAGAGAAGGAATTGAAAGAGAGACTGACTGTTTGTGAAACAAAACTGGCCGAAACACCTGCGTAGGCTCCAAAGAGTTGAGCCATATGACAAGCTAACGCCAGCCCAGACTGATCCAGAGGAGAACACCAATGCAAGAATCAACTCTTCAAGCGAATTACTCGCTAAATATAACAATCGGTGAAATAGTTGCCGCCGATTATCGAACCGCCAAGGTCTTTGAGACTCACGGAATTGACTTTTGCTGTGGTGGCAAGGTTGCTCTATCAGCAATATGTCAGGAAAAGGGCATTAATCCTGACGCTTTGTTGTGGGAGATTGAAGAGATAAAAAGGGAACAGATTGATCGCAGCCAAAATTATACCTCGTGGGAACTCCCCTTTCTGGTGGATTATATAGTCAATACTCATCATGCATATCTCAAGGAAAACGACGTAAAAATTGCCATCTACGCTCGAAAGATTGCGGAAGTCCATGGTGCTCATCATCCCGAGGTAGTCGAGATCGCCACCATCTTCGAAAAGATAGCCGCAGATATGGCAGCCCATCTCCGGGAGGAGGAAGAAGTTTTCTTCCCCGCGATAAAACGGGCCGATGCTGAAAGAAAAACCGGCAATGCAGCATCGGAGGGAGATTGCAATGTGATTAAGGATTCCCTTGAACAACTCAGCCGCGAGCACAAGGAGATCGGCGATGCTATCCACGCAATTCGTCATCTTTCAAAGGATTATGCCATACCAAAAGACTCGTGCAATACATTCATGATCACGTACAAAAAACTCAAAGAATTTGAGGATGATCTCCATAAACACGTCCACCTGGAAAACAACATCCTCTTCCCCAAAGCGTCACAACTTTAGAACCTATTACAAGACTTCGGAATTCTTCAGGGGCAGAACGACGCGCTTCATAAAGCCGGGGGCAGGATCCCTCTAGAGCTTGACTTGACGCTACCCGGCCACCTGATCGGATTTCGCAATCGCATCGTGGTCATGTTCAACTGAGCCTGGTACTACTGGTTTCACGAACGTCAGGTACGTCTCATCACCAAGCGAGAGGGTCAGTCACATGAATAATTTAACCATAAAATCTGTCAGTACCATCCGAACCGTTGTGCAATGGTTCTTTATGTTATGGGTCGTCGGTATCGGCATCCGTTTCGGCATTTTTATCAATTCCGTTGAAAGTGGCGCCGCCGCTCCTTTAGCTTCGCGTCCGCCGGGCGTTGAGGGATTCCTGCCGATCGGCGCCCTTACCAGCCTGAAGTATTGGCTGGTTTTGGGGGAGATCCACCCGGTCCATCCCGCAGCACTGGTTATTTTTCTGTCTATCCTGCTTATGAGCCTGCTGGCCAAAAAGTCTTTCTGCTCATGGCTCTGTCCTGTCGGCACGTTCTCCGAAGCGGCACACAAGGTGGGACGTAAGCTATTCGGGCGGAACTTCCGTATCTGGCGCTGGCTTGACATCACTCTCAGGGGCATCAAGTACCTGCTGCTTCTCATCTTTGTGAAACTCATCTTAATTGACATGCCGGCCGAAGCGCTTGCCGGGTTTTTGGATGCTCACTACTGGGCGGTTAGCGACGTCAAGATGCTCCATTTCTTTACCCGCATGTCCGTAACCACGATGGTGGTTCTGGCGATCCTGACCTTGTTCTCCCTGCTGTACAAGAATTTCTGGTGTCGCTATCTCTGCCCGTACGGTGCGCTGCTCGGCCTGACAAGCCTCGCCAGTCCCTTCAAAATTCGCCGTGACGAAGCGGGCTGTACCGGGTGCCAACGCTGCTCCGCTGCCTGCCCATCAGATCTTCCGGTGCATTCCTGCAGAGCGGTCTCTTCACCGGAGTGTACCGGCTGCCTCACCTGCGTGGCGCACTGTCCGGAGCAAAATGTCCTCGCCATGCAGCCTCTGTTCTGGAAACAGCCGCTACCGGCGTGGGTTTATCCTGCAGTTGTCGTGTTCATCTTCATGGCCGGGATTGGTGCCGGAATGGCTGGTGGGCACTGGCACAGCTCGTTGAACTACTCAGATTATCAGCGGCTCATCCCGCTCGTGCCGTACCTGAACCATTGATGAAGGCTACAGTACTATGAAAAAACTCGTTGCATGTACCCCTTGAACAAATGCGAGTGCATTCCCCCCTCCTGAACCGAAGGTTAGGAGGTGGGTCTAACGAGCGGTTTTGGCTTTGA
>JAFLLC010000098.1 GCA_019162745.1 Deltaproteobacteria bacterium
GGCAGGCAACCGTCATGGACGCTTTGCATACCCGGCACAGCTTCCCGTGAGGTGTTCTCTGATCGATTCCAGCATCTCCTGTTCATCACTGAAACCTGCCGCCGCCTTGACATTCATTGCCAGCGGCAGTAGTCCCATCAACATCACCCGCAGGTTGCCGCACCCTTCCCCTCCTCCAAAGATCTCCTGCAGCTTCCGGCTGAGGCCTCTGCCGATAGTAAATCCTACCAAAGTCTCCATCCGCCACGCAACATTGGGGCAATCGACGGATGGATGGCGAACGAAATTAACCCGTGCTGTGTTTATCTTCAGTGATTCGTAATCAACCATCAGTTCCATCCTGACATCATGAAAACGGTCCTTAAGGTGCCCCACCAACACGATCTGATTATCATCACCTCTACAAACATGGTAGCTGATATCTCGGTTGAAATCCTCCATTGAATTTAAAGGTGCCAATACTTTCCCCTTATTCATTTTAGGAGCAAAAATATGCTCCGTATTATGCTGTTTGCAGAACGGCTATCGCTATTTGGTGACACCATCCGACCGGTAGCGCATACATCTCCGTATAAAAAATTACTGTGGCCATTGATTAAAGTACGCTATTTCGGACAACTGTTTGCGCGGCCTCGGCTTAGGCTCCTGGTCAGGGTACCCAAGCGGCGTTATACCGACAATGCGGATATTGTCCGGAATGCAGAGAGTTTGTTTGATCCGCCCCTCATCATACCACCCCATCCAGCAGGTCCCCAGTCCCAGCGCGTGTGCGGCCAGACAGAAATGTTCGAAAGCGATGGCAACATCCGCAATGAAATAGTCGATACCATTTTCAATATCCGACTCGTCCGGATTTCCACAGACCACAACCACCACCGGTGCCATGGCGATAGCCTTCTTGCCGGGATTGTCGTCAGGAATTGCTTCAAGAACTTTTGTACGCATATCCGCTTCGGTCAGCACCAGAAAACGCCAGCACTGCATATTCTTCCATGATGGCGCCAAACGGGCGGCGTCAAGAATTTGTTCAATCTTTTCCCGCTCAACAGGTATATCCTTGTACTTACGGATACTGCGTCTGTCACGGATAACTTGAAAAATATCCATACTTAATCCCCCCCTACAACTTCATCCCCAGATTTCTCGGCACTTGCTATATTTATACCCGCGTGCTCCAGAATTTTCCAAGTTCATTTTCCGACCACCTCAAATCTTCAAGCTCTAACTCCAAATCCGGTGTCCAAGGGCGGTGCTTGTAGTACATCTTGTCGTAATACCCTTCGATCAAGCCCCGGGCAATCCCGTCCACGTCCCACACTTCTATACTATTTTTCAGTTCGGCATAATAGGTTCCACCCAGTTTTTTCCTGATTCGGTCAAGAGCCTCCAACATCTCTCCCCGATATTCTGGAAAGGCGTATTCAACCCTAAGTCTTGCTATACGGGTTTCAATAGATGCATAGCACCACACTTTGCAGCTACCTGCCATTTTCTGATACAGGCCACCCGGCAGGGAATATTTCCCTATACGCTGGCTTTCCCCCTCCAGCACAATTGGTCTATCAGCCGGCAAACTCCTGAAGGCGTTCCAGAGGGTAGTTTCAAAATGCCTCTGGGTAAAATTCTGATCCAGACCGAGGGCGCCAAATGCGGATCCCCTGTGGCATGCAGCGCCTTCCAGATCGATGAAGCCCCACTGTGATGGATCGAGGCCGTTGATGAACTCTGTTTTGCCGGTGCCGGTCATCCCGTGCATGACGATAAGCGGAGAAGGGAAGTCGCACTTTTCAAAATATTCATTCACATGGTTGCGAAAGGACTTATACCCACCTTCAAGCTGCCTGGCCGGTGTTCCGCACATCTCGATCAGCATGGCGACAGAAAGACTGCGCAGACCGCCGCGCCAGCAGTAGACAATAATCGGCCTGCCGGCAGCCAGGTAAATAATCAGGTCAACCATGCCGTAAAAACGGGGACAGGTTAACTCAAGCCCTCTCCTGCGGGCTTCAATCGGCCCGGCCTCTTTATAGAGAGTCCCCACCTCCGCACGCTCTTCGTTGGACAAAAGAGGAACATTGTAAGCCCCAGGGATGTGGTCATCCTCAAATTCCAGCGGAGTCCTCACATCTATCAGGCAGTGGGAATCTATCAGGCCGGGAGTAAACGCGATCTTCTCATGCATCAGCTTCTCCGGTCGGATTATATGTAGGCGAAGAGGTCGCTTGCAAGTTCAGATTTCAGATTGTGACAACAGTATCGGCAAGCTGCATACTGGTGACAATATCAAGCATATTAGAGACCTCACCAACCTGCAGTTTATCCATGAGATGTAAATAAACCAGGCAGGCGCCGCAAGCCAGGATCTGAACTCCTTCCCCGGCAAGTTCTTTTAGGATAGGCACAGCCTCGGAACCTTCCACCGTAAAGCTTACACCGCTGTTGACAAACGCAACACGCCAGAGATCAGGTCCCATCTCTTTCAATGTTTTTATAAAATTAAACATCAGCATATCCCCTAAGCCATCATCACCATGCCCCATATGAATACTCGTGATCAGGACCATGATCTTCTTCACCCCGCGACTCTCTTTTACTACAGGTGCAGAAGATATACTTCCGGAAGTGCCGACCCCATCCTCTCTTCTGCCGATAACCCGAAATGCAGTCCCCTCAATCTCAGTGGTAACCTGAAAGTTCTGGTGTTCAAGAAAACGGCTAACATTCTGCACTGCTGCCTCATTATCAACAAGAACCGTTATAGAGTCTGGAGCCTCCTTAATGAGAATATTCCTGACCTGCAGCACCGGGGCAGGGCACCCCAAACCACGGCAATCGAGTTCGTCTATCATTAAAACCTCCAAGTAAAATTATTCCACTATGATTCTTTCGAACGGCTCCGAAATCACTTCACCAACAATAGCGGCAGCATCGATCCCTTTCGCCTTCAGTGCAATGACGAGCCTTTCAGCTTCCGCGGCCGCGACTGCGATCAGCAGTCCACCGGAGGTCTGTGGGTCAAAGAGCAGGTCCTGAACTCTCTGAGATACGTTGGCGCCGAAGTCAACAAGAGCTCCCCTGAAGTTTCTGTTGTTATAGGCACCGGCAGGGATCAACCCCATGGCTGCCCACTCCAGCGCCTCCGGGTACAGCGGTACATCGGCCGCACTTATACGCACACCCTGCCCAGAGCCCACAACCATCTCGGCCAAATGTCCCAGAAACCCAAAGCCGGTTATATCCGTACAGGCGTGTACCGGAAAATTTTCCATGACCAAGGCGGCATCCCGGTTCAAGGTAGTCATTGCCAACGTAACCTTGTCCGTTACTACTTGGTCGGCAAGCCCAGCCTTAATGGCGGTGGCAATAACCCCCGTACCTACCGGCTTGGTAAGAATCAGGATGTCACCGCTCTGCAGATTTTTTTTGGTCAGAATGCGATCAGGATGGATATAGCCGGTCACCGAAAGGCCATACTTAAGCTCGCTGTCCTCCACAGTATGTCCCCCGACCAGAACGACTCCGGCCTCACGTATTTTATCCAGACCACCTTCTATAATAGTACGCAGAATTGAAATATCCATCGTTTTTGCGGGAAAAGCCACTATATTCATCGCGGTCTTCGGGACGCCTCCCATGGCGTAAATATCGCTTAAGGCGTTAGCTGCAGCGATTTGACCAAAACTGTACGGATCATCGACCATCGGCGGAAAGAAATCAAGAGTCTGAACCAGGGCAAGGTCGTCCGAGACTCTGTAAACCCCGGCATCATCCGCCCTTTCAAGACCTACAAGCAAATTCGGGTCCACAGGCAAATCGAGTCCGCAAAGCGCTTTATCCAGAACGCCGGGGGCAAGTTTGGCAGCGCACCCGGCTCCTTTGACAGTTTGAGTTAGACGTATTGTTTCATTGGCCATAGCAAGGGTCTCCTGATATTTACTGATTGTGACTGTGAATACAATAAACAGAAAACGGCGTGGAAAGCTCCACGCCGTTTTCTGTTTAATTCAGGCAACTGATACTGATGCTGAAACCGCTAATTATGCCGCTTCAGAAACTGGTACAGAGGCAACAGATGGAGCCTGTTTTAATTTTACTGGACTCGTAGCAATCTTACCCGGCTTAATTTCTTCTTCAACAAGCTCAATTAAAGAAACCGGAGCAGCATCACCTTGACGTATACCAAGTTTAATAATTCTTGTATAACCACCAAGACGTTCCTTATACCGAGGTGCAATTGTAGAAAAGAGTTTTGTAACGACCTCTTTCCCACGGATAACAGAAGCGGCCAAGCGCATTGAGTGTAGATCACCACGTTTACCGAGTGTTATCATCCGCTCAGCGACAACTCGGATTTCTTTTGCCTTGGCATCAGTTGTTGTAATTTTACCATGGTCCAGAAGGGAGGTTACCATATTTCTGAACATCGCTTCGCGATGGCTTGTTTTCCTGCCTAGTCTTCTGCCAGCTTTATTGTGACGCATATATAGGTTTCCTTTCTAAACTACACCTGATAATATATTTACTCTTCTTCTTTTTGCTCGCCACGTAACCGAATCATCAGCTCTGGATCAGGAAAACTGTCAATTTTCATCCCGAACGTTAGACCCATATCCGAAAGGATATCTTTAATTTCATTCAGTGATTTACGACCAAAGTTTTGTGTCTTCAACATTTCCGACTCAGATTTCGTTACCAGTTCACCGATAAGCTTGATCCCGGCATTTTTAAGACAATTAGCCGATCGTACCGACAGTTCCAGTTCATCAACAGTTCTGTAAAGATTTTCGTTAACCTTGTCTTTATCCTCTTGAGTCTCTTCGTCAACTTGAGGCTCAAATTTTTCATCAAAGTTAATGAATATAGAAAGTTGTTCCTTTAGAATTTTAGCTGAATAAGCAACAGCATCTTCAGGTTTCACACTCCCATCAGTCCAGACTTCGAGATTAAGCTTATCGTAATCCGTCATTTGACCGACACGAGCATTAGTAACCGAAAAGTTTACTTTTTTAATAGGAGTGTAAATCGAGTCGATCGGTATAGTTCCTACAGGCGACTTTTCGTCACGATTACGATCTGCAGATACATATCCTTTACCCATTTTTACCGTCATCTCAACTTCAAGATTAGCGTCTTTACCGCAGGTAGCAATATAGTGATCAGGATTCATAACCTCAACGTTATGGCCGACAATAATATCCCCGGCTGTAATGGTCCCAACACCTTTATGTTTAAAATGAACGACAACTTGATCTGAAGAGTGCAATTTCAATCTGACACCCTTAAGATTCAAGATAATATCAGTTACATCCTCGGTAACACCCTGTATCGCAGAAAATTCATGCAATACACCTTTAATCCGTAGAGACGTAATGGCAGCGCCCTGAAGCGAGGAGAGCAAAACCCTTCTAAGTGAATTACCTAATGTAGTCCCAAAACCACGTTCAAATGGTTCTGCATAAAACTTACCGTAAGTAGCAGTTAGAGTCTCCTTTTCAACCTGAAGTTGTTTCGGTTTAATAAGGTCCCGCCAGTTTTTATACATTGCTACCTCCTCCGGAAATAAAAAACCGGTCGTAGTTCGAAACTAGAATCAGCAACTTCCAGAAATTACTTTGAATAAAGCTCAACTATGAGCTGTTCCTGGATAGGAGTTGTGATATCCTCGCGAGTTGGGACACCTTTAAGAGTGCCTTTGAAGGAATCACGATCTAGCTCTAACCACTGCGGAATACCACGGCGTACAACCGCTTCCAGAGCGTCATTAATAGCAACAACCTTGCGGCTTTTTTCACGCAATTCTATAACGTCCCCAACTTTAAGCTGAATAGAAGGGATATCGACTTTACGACCATTAATATTAAAGTGGCCATGACGTACCAGTTGACGCGATTCGGAGCGAGAAGTAGCGAAGCCAAGACGATAAGCAACATTATCAAAACGGCGTTCAAGCAAAAAAAGCAGATTCTCGCCGGTAACACCTTTCATCCGGTCAGCCAACTTAAAATAGCTGCGGAACTGTTTTTCGAGAATGCAATAAATACGACGTACTTTCTGCTTTTCGCGGAGCTGAGTACCGTAAGCTGAAACTTTTGACCTACCCTGACCATGCTGACCAGGAGGATAATTACGGCGTTTAATTGCACACTTGTCAGTGTAGCAACGATCACCTTTTAAAAACAATTCTGTGTTTTCTCTTCTGCACAAACGGCATGAAGGTCCTGTATATCGAGCCAATGAAAACCCCCTTAAAAGTTGTAACGATTAATATTAAACTCTTCTTCTTTTTGGCGGACGACAGCCGTTATGAGGAATAGGAGTAACGTCTTTAATAAAACTGATACTGAAACCAGCAGCCTGAAGGGCACGGAGAGCGGATTCACGACCGGAACCAGGACCTTTAACGTAAACCTCAACAGTGCGCATACCATGTTCCTGCGCTTTTTTAGCGCAATCCTCAGCAGCAATCTGGGCTGCAAAAGGAGTACTTTTACGCGAACCTTTGAAACCCTTGGCTCCCGCTGTTGACCAAGCTACTACATTTCCTACCGGATCAGTAATAGTAATTATAGTGTTGTTAAAAGTTGCTTGGATATGAGCAACACCATTTGAAATATTTTTACGTTCTTTTTTCTTACGAACTACCTTTTTTGATGGGCTTGCCATGCGTATTCTCCAGAGCTAGTTGAATTATTTCTTCTTACCGGCAACAGTACGTGCAGGGCCTTTTCGAGTGCGTGCATTTGTTTTTGTACGCTGACCATTGCAGGGGAGGCCTTTACGATGACGCAAACCTCTATAGCATCCAAGGTCCATAAGACGCTTGATATTCATTGATATTTCGCGGCGTAAATCGCCTTCGACCTTACAGTTACGGTCAATCTCTTCACGAAGTCGTGCAACTTCAGCCTCAGTAAGTTTATCAGTACGCGAATCCGGATTAATCTGGCTGGCAACGAGAATACGTTCAGCCAAAGAATTGCCGATACCGTAAATGTAAGTTAATGCGATAACAATTCGCTTGTTTTTTGGTAAATCAATACCTGAAATACGTGCCAATGGAAATACCCCCCTTTATTAACTCATCCCTGACGTTGAGAATGTTTAGGGATGTCGCAGATAACACGCACAACACCCTTGCGTTTTACTATTTTGCATTTGTCACATATTTTTTTTACAGACGCACGTACTTTCATGACACTCCCCTTGCACGAAATATTTATTATATTCGTGTTAGTATCTCAGGTCCGTTTTCAGTAATGGCAACAGTATGTTCAAAATGAGCAGACAAACCACCATCAGACGTTATGACAGTCCAATTATCTTCCAGAACTTCAACTTCATGAGATTTTTCATTTATCATCGGCTCAATAGCCAAAACCATACCAGATTTTAGCTTTACACCTTTACCCGGAAAACCATAATTCGGAATTTGCGGATCCTCATGCAGGTTTTTACCAATTCCATGCCCGACAAAATCTCTGACTACGGAATATCCCCTGCTTTCAACAAAACTCTGTACGGCAGATGAAATATCGCCCAACCTGTTACCTGGAACGGCCTTATCAATAGCAGCATACAAAGAAGCTTCAGTAGCTGCGATCAGTTTTTTTGCAATATCAGAAACAGCACCCACAGGAACAGTAATTGCCGAATCTCCATAATAACCATCGTACACAACACCAAAATCAAGACTCAGTATGTCACCTGATTTCAGCGGGTTTTTGTTGGGAAAACCATGAACGACCTGATTATTGGGCGAACAACACAAGGAACTTGGAAAATTGTTATAGTTAAGAAAAGCGCACTTTGCTTTACGCTTGTAAGTTTCTGATAAAGCAAACTGATCTAAGTCAAAAGTTGTTATACCAGGACAAATTAAAGATCGTAACCCTTCAAGAATCTCAGCAACCATACGACCAGAGACTCTCATTCTTTCAATCTCACGACGAGACTTAAGAATGATCACTAGCAACACCTGAATCTAAAATAGAACTGATTTTAGCTTGAATTTCATTTATAGGACCGCTGCCTGGCACACTGTAAAGTACACCTGACTTATTAAAATAAGATTTAAGTGATGATGTTTGCTCTTCATACACATTGAGTCGATTGATTACTGTAAGCTCGGAATCGTCATCACGCTGGACAAGAGCAGCTGAACAAGAATCACAGACACCTTCTTGCACTGGTTTGTTATAAATAACGTGATAACCTTTACCACAGACTGGACACGTTCTTCTTCCTGACAATCTGCAGATAAGTTCTTTGCTATCCACCTCAAGAGAAATAACAAAATCAATCTTTTTACCGATTCCATCTAACAAGGAGATTAAAGCATCTGCTTGAGGAATAGTCCGGGGAAAACCGTCTAAAATAAATCCGGAGGCACAATCTGTCTGAGATACACGGTCCTTGACCAATCCAAGAACGATATCATCAGAGACCAATCCACCAGCGTCCATAATTGATTTAGCGATAATGCCAAGAGGTGTCTTAGCCTTTACAGCAGACCGTAACATATCACCAGTTGATATCTGCGGAATAGCATAACGCTCTACAATGAACTGAGACTGAGTTCCTTTTCCAGATCCAGGAGGGCCAAAGAGGATAACATTCATGCTTATCTTCTCCCCTTGATACGAACACCCTTAAGGAAACCTTCGTAGTTTCTGGTAATAAGATGTGACTCAATCTGCGACACCGTGTCCATACCAACACCCACCACAATTAAAAGGGCAGTACCACCAAAATAAAAAGGCAGGTTAAACTTCCCGATAAGTATAGAAGGTAACACACATACGATAGATATGTAGACAGCACCGGCAAAAGTAAGCCTGGTTAGTACTGTATCGATAAAATCCGAAGTTTCTTTTCCAGGACGTATCCCAGGTATATAACCGCCCTGCTTTTTAATGTTATCAGCGACATCGATAGGATTAAAAGTTACAGCCGTGTAGAAGTAGCAGAAGAACACAATAAAAGCAACGAAAAAGATGTTATAGACCAGATGTCCAGGCGACAAGCTCTTGGCAGCATTTTGAACCCAAGGCACATTAATAAAATTTGCTATCGTAGCAGGAAACATTATAATCGAAGAAGCAAATATTGGGGGAATTACGCCTGCCATATTGATTTTTAGCGGCAAGTGGGAAGTCTGAGCGTTAAAAGTTTTAAGCCCGACAACTCTCTTTGCATAATGAATCGGTAACCGTCTTTGCCCACGTTCTACAAAAACAATAACGGCAATAACGGATATCATGATAGCCAGTACAAAGATCAGAATAAAAAGAGACAGCTGACCGGCACTTACAAGCTTGGCAGTATTATAAAGAGCACTGGGAATATTTACTACTATTCCGGCAAAAATGATTAAAGAGATACCATTACCAATGCCCTTTTCTGACATTTGCTCACCAAGCCACATGACAAAAGCCGTACCGGCAGTCAAAGTTATAACCGTTAAAATTCTGAAGCCCCAACCAGGACTAGGTACAACTAATTCACCAGCCGGGCCACGCATGCTCTCAAGACCAACAGCGACACCCAGACCTTGAACGATACTTAAAACTACAGTGCCGTAGCGGGTATATTGAATGATTTTCTTGCGACCCGCCTCTCCCTCTTTAGACAACTTTTCAATCGCCGGGACAACAACCGTCAATAACTGGAAAATAATCGAAGATGAAATATAGGGCATAATGCCAAGTGCAAAAACGGTAAGCCGCTCTAATGCTCCACCTGAAAACATGTCAAAAAGGCCCAGTAGAGTCCCTTGAGACTGTTTAAAAAAATGGGCAAGCGCAATTCTATCAATTCCAGGAGTCGGTATGTGACACCCGACTCGGTATACTGCAAGCATCCCCAAAGAAAACAAGACGCGCTTTTTTAACTCGGGAATCTTGAATATATTCTGGAGGGCTTTAAACACTATGCAATCTCCTCAATACTACCACCGGCAGCAATGATTTTCTCCTTTGCAGACTGGCTGAATTTATTTGCTGATATCTTTAAAGACTTGGTAATGTCGCCATTCCCGAGTATTTTTACAGCAAAACGATTCGATTTAATCAGTCCTTTAGATACGAGAGAAAGAGCATCAACAATAGAACCTGCCTCATAAATGTCAAGTTGACTAATATTTACAAGAGAATATACAACGCGGTCAAGCGGTGTGAATCCCCGTTTAGGTAAACGGCGCTGTAACGGCATCTGGCCGCCCTCAAAGCCGGCTTTAATGCTGCCGCCTGAACGGGCTTTCTGACCTTTATGGCCTTTAGTCGCTGTTTTGCCGTGACCTGAACCGGTACCACGGCCAATACGTTTTCTGTTTTTAGTTGAGCCGATAGAAGGTCTCAAATTATTAAGTTCCATGAAAGTAAACCCCTTTATCTATTCAACGGTCAATAGATGACCGACTTTATTGATCATACCCCTGATTTGCGGGTTGTCTTGGCGCTCAACTGTCTGATTAAGTTTAGAAAGGCCAAGACCAGCGACTACAGCACGGTGCTTTTTAGGAGTACATATAGTACTTTTTGTAAGTGTTATCTTAAGCAAACTGCTCATAATTAGTTCCCCGCATAAGAAATTATTCTGAAATACCACGACGAGCAGCGAGCTCTTCCGGAGTCTTGAGACGCTGAAGCCCCTGAAAAGCGGCTTTTATAACGTTATGTGGATTATTAGAACCTAAACATTTTGAGAGAATATTGTTAATTCCTGCCGCCTCAAAAATAGCTCGTGCTGCTCCACCGGCAATTACACCAGTACCAGCAGAAGCAGGTTTCATGAGAAGACGGCCAGCACCAAATTTACCTTCTATTTCAAAAGGAATAGTTTGATTGGAATTTACAGGCACTTTAATAAGGTTTTTTTTGGCTTGTTCAACGCCTTTCCTGATCGCTTCAGGAACCTCATTAGCTTTACCAAGACCGTACCCCACATAACCGTTGCCGTCACCAACAACTATTAAAGCGGAGAAACTAAAACGACGTCCACCTTTAACTACCTTGGCAACACGACTGATATGCACAACTCTGTCATTAAGATTTAATTCTGCTGGATTGATCCTACTCAAAGAAAACCTCCCGTACGCTTAAAAATTCAACCCGGCTTCGCGAGCTGAATCAGCGAGCGCTTTAATCCTGCCGTGATAGAGAAAACCATTGCGGTCGAATACTACTGACGAAAAACCTTTTGCAAGAGCAAGCTTGGCAACTTCCTTGCCTACAAGTGTTGCAGCAGTAATATTACCGGTATTAGAAAGATCCTGTGCTGCTTCTGATAAAGATGAAGCTGCAACAAGCGTAGTACCATTTGTGTCATCGATCAATTGAGCATATATGTGCCGAGCACTCTTGAATACATTAAGTCGCGGACGGTCTGTTGTCCCACGCACTTTTTTTCTGACTCTGACTTGACGTTTAAGTCGAGTAATTGTTTTAATAGCTGTCTTAGCCATAAAAGCTCCTTATAAAGACTATTTCTTGCCGGTTTTACCAGCTTTTCTCAGGATAGTCTCGTCAGCATATTTTATCCCCTTACCCTTATAAGGCTCAGGACTACGGAACGATCTGATCTTTGCTGCAGTCTGTCCAACCAATTCTTTGTCAAACCCTTTAACAGCAAGCTTTGTCATTTTTTCAACATCAACTGATATTCCATCAGGAATTGGAAAGTTGACAGGGTGCGAATAACCGAGAGCCAGGACAAGTTCTTTACCTTTAACTTCAGCACGGTAACCAACACCATTTATTTCGAGGTCCCTCTGGAACCCCTTGGTGACACCAACAACCATGTTATTGATTAAAGTTCGTGTAAGGCCATGGGCAGCACGGGCGGCAGTAGACTCATCACGTCTTGTTACTTCAATGGTTGTATCACTAATATCAAGTGAAACCACAGACATTATCTGTCGTGTTAAAGCACCGATCGGTCCATTGACCGACAGAACTGAATCAGTGAAGGAAATCTTTACACCCTTTGGTATCTCAATTGGTAATTTACCTATTCTAGACATCTGAAATTACTCCTTGTCGCTATTATTACCAGACAGTGCAAAGAAACTCGCCACCGACACCAGATTTACGAGCAACATTATCAGTAATGATACCCTTTGAAGTGGATAGAATCGCAATTCCAAGTCCGCTCTTCACCAAAGGTATATTCTCAGACTTGACGTAAACCCTGCCGCCCGGTTTACTGATACGTTTTATCTCGTTTATAACGCTATCTTTCTCATCTATGTACTTTAAGTAAACCCGCAGTACACCTTGAAGATTATCAGAAATAACCTTATAATTCTTAATAAAGCCTTCTTGCTTTAATACGTTAGCAATACTGACCTTCATATTGGATGATGGAATGTCAACTTTCTGGTGCTTTACCATATTAGCATTTCTAATTCTGGTAAGCATGTCAGCAATCGGATCTGTCATGGACATTGTGAATGTGCTCCTGTCTCTTTATCTATATGTGGCTACTTAGTTACCAGCTCGATTTTATCACGCCAGGGATCTGGCCGGACGAGGCATACTTGCGCAGACAAATTCTGCACATCTCGAACTTGCGATAAAAGGCTTTTGGACGACCGCAGACCGGGCAACGATTATGCTGCCGAACTTTGAACTTAGGTGCACGTTGAGACTTAATAATCATTGATACTTTTGCCACAGAATCCTCCAGATAACTTAGTTCCTGAACGGCATGCCCAGGTACTTGAGAAGTGCTTTACCTTCTTCGTCTGTTTTAGCACTTGTTACAATCGTGATATTCATTCCCTTTATTTTATCAACGTTATCATAATTAATTTCAGGGAAAATAAGCTGATCCTTAATACCTAGGGTATAATTGCCCTTACCATCAAAGGCTTTTCCAGACACGCCCTTAAAGTCACGTACCCTGGCAAGCGATACATTAATTAAACGATCAAGAAATTCATACATACGATCACGTCGAAGAGTAACCATACAACCAATCGGCATACCTTCACGAAGCTTAAAAGTAGCAATTGATTTCTTTGCTTTGGTAATCACCGCTTTTTGTCCGGTGATTAAACCAAGCTCCGTTGTAGCGGAGTCAAGTATCTTCACGTTTTGGATCGCTTCGCCCAGACCCATATTAACAACAACTTTCTTGATTTGCGGCACTTGCATACAAGACTTGTAGTTAAAATCATTACGGAGTTTGGGTACTATTTCTGATGAATATATATCTTTTAAACGAGACATTGTATGAATTCCTCCAAAGTGATTCTAAAGCGTTGCGCCACATTTAACGCAGACACGTTGCTTTTCGCCGTTTTCTAAAAGTTTTTTGCTAGTTCTTACCGGTTTGGAACACTTTGGGCAAAACGGCATAACATTGGAGATATGAATTCTAGCTTCTTTCTCCTTAATTTCACCGGCTTCATTCCCTTTAGCTTTAACATGGCGCTTAACTAAATTAAGACCCTCAACAATTACGCCATTTTTCTTTGGCAGCAACTGAAGAATTTTGCCAGTTTTACTTTTTTCCTTACCGGCGATTACCATTACGGTGTCGCCCTTGTTAACATGTGGTTTTGTGACTTGCATCATCATTCTCCGATATTTTTATAGTACTTCCGGTGCAAGAGAAATAATTTTCATAAACTTCTTCGCACGCAATTCTCTGGCAACCGGACCGAAGATACGAGTACCAACCGGTTCTTTCGCGTTATTGATAACAACACCAGAGTTGTCATCAAAACGTATATAAGAGCCGTCAGGGCGTCCTAAAGCTTTAGCTGTCCTGACAACAACCGCCTTAACAACATCACCTTTTTTAACTTTTGAATTCGGCAGAGCTTCGCGAACAGAAGCAACTATAATATCACCAACACTTGCGTATTTTCTTTTAGATCCACCCAGTACTTTAATGCAAAATAATTTTTTTGCACCAGAGTTGTCGGCTACATCCAGTACCGTCTGCATTTGAATCATTAGATGTTACTCCCTATACTAAGAGATGCTTTCAATTATCTGCTTAATGCTCCAGCGTTTATCTTTACTCAAAGGACGGCATTCGATAATCTGCACACGATCACCTACTTTTGAGCTGTTAAGCTCATCATGAACCTTGTAATTCTGACTACGTTTAATATACTTGCTGTAGACACTGTGTTTAACGAGACGGTCGACTTTCACTACAACAGTCTTTTCCATCTTATCGCTCACAACAACACCTACTTGAGTTTTTCTGTGACCGCGTTCACTCATTTTGATACTCCCCCTGCCTTACTTTCGGTGAGAATGGTATTAATTCTGGCAATATTCTTACGAAGGCTCTTCAGCTTGGAAGTATTCTCAAGTCTGCCGGTATGAAGCTGAAATTTAAGGTTAAAGAGTTCCTGAGTCGATTCAGACTGCTTTTTAAGAAGCTCTTCAGCTGTCGTTTTTCTAAGATCATTAGGCTTCATGGGCATCCCCCCTGGTAATAAACTTGGTAGAAAGGGGCAACTTATGGGCAGCTAACCTGAAAGCTTCACGTGCAACCTCTTCAGTCACGCCTTCCATTTCGTATAAAACCACACCAGGTTTTATAACGCAGACCCATGAATCAGGAGAACCTTTACCTTTACCCATTCTGGTCTCAGCAGGTTTAGCGGTAAGTGGCTTGTCAGGGAAAATACGAATCCATATTTTACCACCCCTCTTAACATAGCGGGTCATTGCAATACGAGCAGCTTCAATCTGCCGCGAATCGAGCCAGCCACATTCGGTTGCCTGCAGACCATATTCGCCAAAAGAGATTTCAATACCTCTACAGGGCTTACCGGACATACGGCCCTTCATCTGTTTTCTATGTTTTACCCGTTTCGGCATTAACATCGATACGTGCTCCTATTGTGCAATATAAAAATTACTTACCAGGCAGAATTTCGCCCTTAAAAATCAAAACCTTGATACCAATTAGGCCATAGGTAGTCTTGGCTTCAGCAAAACCATAGTCAATGTCAGCGCGTAAAGTATGCAACGGAACACGACCCTCGCGATACCACTCTGTACGGGACATTTCAGCGCCACCTAAACGGCCGGAACAGGTAATACGAATTCCTTTTGCACCGAATTTAAGAGTGGAAGTTACACTTTTCTTCATGGCTCTTCTGAAGGCAATTCGACGTTCCAATTGCAAAGCAACATTTTCTGCGACTAACTGAGCATCTAACTCAGGCTTACGAACTTCATTTATAGTTATAAAAATCTCTTTAGACGATATTAGAGCAAGCTCTTTTTTAATCGTCTCAACTTCTGACCCTTTCTTACCGATGATAAGACCTGGTCTGGCGGTAAAGATATTTATCTTACACTTATTAGCAGCGCGTTCTATCTCGATTTTTGAAACACCGGAACTGTATAAGCGCTTTTTCAGGAATTTACGAATAGCAAGGTCTTCATGCAGCAGCTTTGCATAATCTGCTTCGGCGTACCATTTTGAATCCCAAGTTTTTGTAACACCGAGCCTGAAGCCAATCGGATTAATTTTTTGTCCCAACCTACACCTCCACGTTATAAAACTATTTCGAGTCTGAAAGGGTTACAGCAATATGACTAGTAGGCTTACGTATTTTGCTGGCACGCCCCATTGCACGAGGAACAAAACGTTTAAGTGCAGCACCACCATCTACATAAATTGTTTGAACAAACAGACGGTCAACATCTGATACGCCTTTTTGCTCTGCGTTTGATACCGCTGACTTGAGAAGCTTTGATATAAGCTTTGCAGAAGGCTGAGGCATGAACCGTAAAATATTCAGTGCATCTTGAATACCCTTTCCACGCACAAGGTCGACGACAAGGCGAGTTTTGCGTGGTGAAAGGCGAACAGATGAGAGTTTAGCGTTGGATTCCATTATAAGCTCCCTTACTACTTCTTGACTTTGCTCTTTTTATCAGCGGCATGACCGTGAAATGTTCTAGTAGGTGCAAATTCACCCATTTTGTGGCCAACCATATTTTCAGTAACAAAAACCGGGATGAACTTCTTGCCGTTATGAACCGCAAAACTACAGCCGATAAAATCAGGGCTAATCGTTGAGCGGCGTGACCAGGTCTTAATGATTTTCTTAGAATTAGGACCTTCAGCCAGAACTTTTTTGTTCAGGTGGTCATCAATAAATGGACCTTTTTTTAACGAACGTGCCATAATATCTCAGCCTCTCAACGAATTATTTACTGCGCTTTTTAACAATAAAGCGATCAGAAGTCTTGTTAGTACGTGTTTTGTAACCCTTGGTTGGAATTCCCCATGGTGTTACAGGATGGCGTCCGCCAGATGTACGTCCCTCACCGCCACCATGTGGATGGTCAACAGGGTTCATGGCGACACCACGTACTTTAGGGCGTCTGCCGAGCCATCGTGAACGACCGGCCTTACCGATGTTTATGTTTTCATGATCAGTGTTGCCAACTTGCCCAATAGTTGCGTAGCAATCCTGAAGTACTAAACGAACCTCGCCGGAGGGAAGTTTGACCTGGGAATACTTGCCTTCTTTAGACATAAGCTGGGCAAAGGTACCGGCACTTCTTGCCAACTGTGCACCTTTACCGATCTTCAGCTCAATATTGTGAATAACAGTACCAAGTGGAATTGAGCGCAACGGCAACGAATTACCAGGCTTAATATCAGCTTCTGGTCCGCTGATAATTACATCGCCAACTTTTAAATCAAGTGGGGCAAGAATATAGCGTTTTTCACCATCGGCGTAATTAAGAAGCGCAATGCGGGCACTGCGATTCGGATCATATTCAATACTGGCGACAGTAGCAGGTATACTACGTTTATCACGACGAAAATCGATAATACGATATTTCTGCTTGTGACCGCCGCCCTGGTGTCGAGAAGTAATACGACCATTTGAATTCCTGCCCCCACTCTTACTAAGTGAAACAAGCAAAGATTTCTCTGGAGTAGATTTAGTAATTTCAGTAAACGCGGAGCATGTTTGATGTCTGCGTCCAGCCGAAGTTGGATTATAGCTTTTGATTGCCATTGTGAACCCCAAACGTATTAGTTAGACTTCGAAGAAATCTATTGATTGCCCTTCCTGGAGAGTAACATATGCTTTTTTCCAGTTTGAACGTTTGCCAAAAGTTTTGCCTGAACGTTTAACCTTACCAGCTACGGTTACTGTACGGACACCAGCGACCTTGACTTTAAACAGGTTCTCAATAGCCTGTTTAATCTCAATCTTGTTAGCCGCTTTGTCAACTACTACCGCAACAGTATTGTTTGTATCGGATCCCAAAGATGTTTTTTCGGTGACATGCGGTTTTTTAATTACGGAGTAAATATTCATTTTTGCAATACTCCTTCAGTAGATTGAACAGAGTCCTGAGTGAAAATAATATGCTTGTATTTAAGCATATCGTGAATATTCAGGGCGTCATGTTTCAACATTTTAATATGCGGTACATTACGAGCTGACAAAAACAGATTGTTATTAAAATCATCTGTTACGATTAAAGATTTATTGAGATCAAACGTATTCAAAAATCCAATAAAATCTTTAGTAGATATCTTGTCAAATTCGATTTTATCCAGCACGGTAATATTGCTATTCTGCAGTTTATACGTCAGAACTGAACAGAGAGCTGCACACCTGGCCTTTTTATTCATGCTAAGATTGTAAGTTTTGGGTTGTGGACCAAATGCTACACCGCCACCAGGATATTGTGGAGCACGACTGCATCCTTGACGCGCATTACCGGTACCCTTCTGCTTGAAAGGCTTTTTACCGCCGCCACGAACTGCAGAACGGTTCTTTACGGCGACAGTTCCAGCTCTTCGATTTGCTAGCTGAATCCGGAGTGCCTGGTGTATAAGGCTCTCTCTTACTTCAACATCAAACACATCATCGGACAGCTGAACCTCACCGACCTGTTGTTTGTTCATATTATAAACGGCTATTGAAGGCATACTCAAACTCCCGAAGTACTAAGCTTTAACACTCTTTTTGATCATAATAATTGAATTCTTGTGTCCAGGCACAGCACCCTTTATCAAGAGAAGATTATCAGCTGCATCAACACGTACAATTTTGAGGCGTTGTACGGTAACTTGCGCATTACCCATCTGACCGGGCATTTTTTTGTTTTTAAATACACGCGATGGAGTTGCTGAAGCACCGATTGAACCTGGGGCCCTGTGGAAGCGGGATCCGTGAGATGCACGACCACCCTTGAAGTTCCAGCGTTTAATTACGCCCTGAAAGCCCTTACCGATACTAGTACCGGTAACATCAATCACATCATCAACCATAAACTCGTTAACGGTGATTTCATCACCAACATTCATGGATTCAACCTGGTCGTTTTTGAATTCACGCAGATGCCTGAAGACGCCATGACCCGATTTTGTACAATGTCCGAGATAAGGCTTGTTAACATTAGCAGCAGCAACTGATTCAAAACCAACCTGCACCGCTGAATATCCGTCATTAACAGTAGTTTTTTTCTGAACAACATAACAAGGACCCGCCTGAATAACAGTTACCGGTACTCTTGTTCCGTCTTCAAGAAATATCTGGGTCATGCCCAGTTTTTTTCCGATGATACCTTTCATCATATTCAGTCCTATTCAGTCGTAGTAGCAGTTACAGTTTGATTTCGACATCAACGCCGGCAGATAAATCCAGCTTCATGAGGGCATCAACCGTCTGCTGTGTAGGGTCAAGTATATCGATCAAACGCTTATGTGTTCTGATTTCAAACTGGTCACGCGACTTTTTGTCGACATGAGGTCCACGCAGAACACAATACTTATTTATTACAGTCGGCAGCGGAATTGGTCCGGCAACACGGGCGCCGGTTCTTTTTGCTGTATCGACTATTTCTCCTACTGAAACATCAAGCAATTTATGGTCATATGCCTTAAGGCGGATTCTTATCTTTTGGCTTTGCATCGATATCCTCGTAACGTACCTTATTTATTCAATAATTGAAGCAACAACGCCTGCGCCTACAGTACGGCCGCCTTCACGAA
>JAFLLC010000138.1 GCA_019162745.1 Deltaproteobacteria bacterium
AGTAGGTCGAGGTGGTCTTGCCAGTGCTGGCATCAACCCACTGGCCATCAATATAAAGTTTGTAACTGTCATCCATCAGTTTCTGCATAGTATCCCCCTCAGTGCACTCAAGATAACCTGCCTGTCCGGCAGGATAGCCGGCAACGCCGGCCTTTGTACCCTGTTTAGTGCAGACCTCGTGCCAATCATAAAACCATGTTTGTTGAGCACGAAATAAGTAAAGTACGAATTGTATACATAGCAATAACTTATCCCGGTTGCTAGCACCTGAAATTAATAAGCTTAAGAATGCCGTACCTAGTCTTTTTCCCAAATACCTTTTTTGAACTGTTCCAAAACGATACAACTGTTCAAAGCAGTTTTAACTTTCCAGCGCAGCGGATAAAATCAGAACAGCTATTGAAAATAAAACCAGTTTTTAGCAAAGTCCGGGGTCAGCCATGCAGATTACTCCTCAGCCCGACAGCATCACTATCGATCAAGCACGTTCCCGTTTTTTTTCAAAAGGGATACTTCCCGTCGGAATGGTCTCAGAAACAATAGCCCGATCCTGGCAGCGTTCCCTTGCCAACGGAGTCAGGGCGGACAAAAAACAGACGGCATTACCAGCACTTTCACGACATGAACTTAATGATCTGACCTCTCAAAACAGGACATTGCTGGAAAATTCGCGACCGGTCATGGAAAATCTATACGATCAAATCCAGAGCACATCGAGTATGGTCATTCTCGCCGACAAAACCGGCGTCATCCTTCACTCTCTCGGAGACATTGACTTCATCAATCGAGCTGGCAGGGTTTCCCTGCGATCAGGCGGAATCTGGTCAGAAGAAGTCCACGGTACCAACGCCATCGGAACAGCGCTGGTGGAGCAAATGCCGGTACGGGTCAACGGCGGAGAGCACTTTACTGCAGCCAATGGATTTCTCTCTTGCTCTGCATCCCCTGTTTTTGATCCCTATGGCAACCTGATGGGAATTCTCGATGTTTCAGGTGACTGCCTCGGTTCACAACAGCACACGATGGCTCTGGTACGCATATCAACACAGCAGATAGAAAATCAGATGTTCGCGTCTGGATTCAAGACGGATCTCGTCCTTCATTTTCACAGACGTCCCGAATTTATCGGCAGCCTGTACGAGGCACTCGCAGTCTTTGGCATGGACGGAAAACTCAGGGCAGCCAATCGAAGCGCTCTGCTTCACTTAGGCTTAGATCGCTACCATGCCTGTCAGCTCAATTTTTCGGATCTGTTTGCTATGAGTTTTGATATGTTACTTGCCCGGACCAATCACCTGCTCGAACTCCGTACCAATAACGGCGTAGCCATATTCGGAAGATCGATAATACCCCGTTCAACCGTGCAAAAAACGGGTCCAGAACAGAGGGTAATCAGCCAATCTCACGACATGCCGGCGCTGGAAGCCCTTAACCTCGGTGATTCATCCATGCGGTTGGCGATCGACAGGGTGCGCAAGGTGCTGAAACATGACATCCCGGTTTTGCTGGAAGGAGAGTCGGGAACCGGCAAGGAACTATTCGCCCAGGCAATGCATGCCAGTGGGCCGCGCAGCAAAAGACCATTTGTGGCGCTAAACTGTGCGGCAATTCCGGAGGGACTGATCGAATCGGAGTTATTTGGTTATCAAGAAGGCGCATTCACCGGCGCGAGCCGAAAAGGAAGTATTGGCAAAATTCGCCAGGCAGACGGCGGCACCCTGTTCCTGGATGAAATCGGGGATATGCCGCTGTCCCTTCAGGCACGACTTCTGCGAGTACTGCAGGAGAGAGCCGTGACACCATTGGGAGGAAGAGAATCCTTCCCGGTTGATATTGCGATATTTTGCGCAACAAACCGGAAGTTGCGAGATGAAATCTCGACCGGTCACTTTCGAAAAGACCTGTACTATCGGCTCAATGGCCTCCTGGTTTCACTGCCGCGCCTGCGGGAACGTGAAGACCGGCTGAGCCTGGCTTATACAATCGTTGGGGAGTTGGCGGATTCGGGGAGGAATATACGGATAAGCAGTGAGGTGCTTGAACTACTGGGAAATCATCCGTGGCCGGGGAATATCAGGCAACTGCACAATGTCCTCAGGACGGCAATCGCACTGCTCGACAGTGGCGACGAAATAACGATTGAGCATCTGCCGGATGATTTTATGGATTACTTCAATGAAGCGCTCGCACCCGGTAGATCTGGATCAACAGATGGTGTTGGCATGCCACTCAGTCTGGATAAAGTGGAAATCAAAGCCATCCAAAGGGCGTTACGTGACTGCGGCGGTAATATCTCGGCGGCGGCACGCAGACTGGGGATAGCCAGAAACACCTTGTACCGGAAACTGCGGGCTGACTGCTTCAGCTGATTACCGTTCACGTGAGCGTTGCCGATGCAAACGTCTCGTATCATGAATGTCCCTTATTAAAGAAGAGTAGCAAACAAAGAATTTATGAATTTCTGTGGACGTTGTTTGCTATCTTTCTGTTATCCCGATTTCCACTATTTTTCCCCTTATTGACGGCCCACTCTTCAGTAATTACTTCTCGCATGCTGTCACATCAAATTAATACTTATCAAACCTGCCGTTTCTCATTGCTAATGCCCCTGCACCCCACCACGCATGACTCCCGGTGGCCTGATGAATGCCAAAAACTGTTCCTGCAGCCGTTCGGCTGCCGCGATGTCCCCCGATAGACGCAGTACTTCAATGACGCATTCGGCGGTGCATAAGCCGAACTCCTTCTGATTTTTTCTGAGGTTATAGACTGACTTCTCACCTCTGGACAGACAGATACGGCGAATATTCTGAAGGTACGGGCTTCGTTGGTGGATTTTGCGGGCTTCATGCCAGGTACCGTCGATCAGGACGACCTGGCGTATTCCGGTCATGTCGTCTCCCGCTTCGCCCACCGACCCTGGATAAATCAATGCCACACCTCCCGCATTGATTTCCTCGACCAACCGGACAGGTGGATTTATCCGATCCCAGCAGACCTGCTCGGCAGCACTCCCCAGAACGTCAATCACCAGGCGACCGGTATTGGATCGTTTCTCGAACTCCTTGAAATGGGTCAACAGTGTGATTTTCATGCGCTGAACCATCATGGATGATCACGCCCTTCAGACGGTATTGCATCCTGACTGGACTCTCCGAAAAAGACAAGAACGAGTGCCAGAATTATCGGACCGGCCACCACCCCCGTAATTCCAAACGCCAGCAATCCGCCGAGCACACCGAGTACAATAACCAGAATATGAAGCTTGGACCTGCCGCTGATAAACAGGGGACGAATGATATTGTCAATGCCGCTGACTACCACGACACCCCAGGCGATCAGCAGTATTCCGTGCATCGTCTGCCCCTGCGTCAGCAGATAGATGGCGCCGGGAAGCCATATCAGGGCGGTGCCTATGACCGGTATTAGGGCACAGATTGCCATTAAAGCGCCAAACAGGATTGGAGACGGGAGACCGGCAACCCAGAAACCAAGGCCACCAAGTATTCCCTGTACCAGGCAGGTCAACACTATCCCGTACAACACCGCACCCAGCACCCTTGTAATTGTTTCAGCGATTGTTGCCCTCAGCCCGTCCCTGATGTCAACAACCAGCCAGAAACGCTGCAGAAACCTTGCCCCGTCCTTGTAGATGAAAAAGAGGGTTATCACCATCAGAACCAGCTTGAACAGAAATCCAAAAAAGTTCTTCACTATGCCTGTTGAATAGTTCAGCATGACGGTAATTCCGTTTTTTACCGACGGCAACAGCATGGCATCCAGATCCATCTCCAGATTGAACGAACCGGCCAGGGCCCTGACCCTTTCCAGCCAGGGGAGAAGCAAAGGATGCTGCAGGATGTCGCTAAACGCAACAGAAGAGCCCGCTGCAGTAACTCTTTCCAGATATTGATACAACAATGTTCCCTCCCGGGAGAGCGAGAACACCAGGCCGACCAGAGGGAGAATAACAGCCAGGACAACGGCGGCAGTCAACAGCGCGGAGGCGATTATCTCACGTCCTTTGCAGCGTTTGAGGAGCATTTCGTAGAGAGGGAGGGTAATGGTACCAATTGCGCAGGACCAAACCAACGGCGCCAGAAAAGGGGCAAGGATGGAGTACAGCAGATACATAACCAACAGGGCAAAACTGTATACCGTCAGCGTTGAAAGCAGGGTTCGATCCATGGTCATGGAGACCTCCTGATATGATGCACATGCAGAGCGGCGATATCAGCGATAATCCTCTACACCGTTTCCGGCAGGTAACTCTCCCCCCGTTGGAGAAAAGAGTTATCTGCGTTTTTTACTAATGATGATCGAGGTAATGATCGAAATGGCCAATGCGCCGAAAATCACGCCGAGTGAAAAATAGATCGGAATTTCGAAACGGGTATCAGCCAGTAGCATCTTGACCCCTACAAAAGCAAGGACAAAGGATATGCCGATCTTCAGATACGCAAACATGACCATCACACTGGAGAGGAGAAAATAGAGGGCCCTGAGCCCCATAATGGCAAAGATATTGGATGTATAAACGATAAAGGGATCTCTGGAGACGGCAAAGACGGCCGGAATGGAATCCAGCGCGAAGATAACATCACTCGATTCCACCATCACGAGGGTCAGGAACAGCGGAGTGGCGGCGCGTATCCCGTTTTTATTGATGAAAAAGCGGTCACCACAGGCTCGCTTGGTAATGGGGACGAATCTCCTGACCAGCTTTACCAGCAGATTTTTCTCCGGTTCGATCTTCTCTTCACCGCCGAAAGCCATCCTGACACCGGTAATAATCAGGATTATGCCAAAAACATAGATCATCCAGTGGAACGTCTCCAGCAGCTCGATCCCGACAAAGATGAAGATCGCCCGCAGCACCAGCGCACCGAGTATCCCCCACTTGAGTATCTTCGGCTGGTGCAGCCGGGAGATATGGAAATAGGAAAATATCATGATAAAGACAAAAAGGTTGTCTACCGAGAGCGATTTTTCGATGACATAGCCGGTGAAGAACTCCAGCGCCTTGGTCTGCCCCAGATAATAATAGATCCCGGCGTTGAAAAGCAGGGCCAGTGAAATCCATACCCCGCTCCAGATAAGCGACTCCCGGAAGGATACCTCGTGGCTCCTCCGGTTCAGGCCGAGGTCGATAAAGAGCATGAACACCATCAACAGCCCGAATGCTGCCCACATTATAGTTTGATCTAACATCCGTTTCCTTTTCTCATGGCGAGGCGATATTAAAACGATATAACGCAGGTAATTTGGCAGCTAATACGGCATTCTCCCCAAATTTGTTACTATACATCACTCCGGTGGCTACTACCATCTTGATTTGACATACACTATTGCCATACCACCAAGAAGATGATCACCACAAGGTTTGCTACGCGTCACTAAATCTATACAATACGGTATTTTAAGAATACACTGCGCACACGTTATCCGTTCACCTAGCGGCAGGGATCCGGCGTCAGTGAGGGCCATTGTTACTGCCTGATTTTTTGCACATATTTAAGCGGGCTTTCAGAGGGTTATCCATGCACAAATATACCATCAGCAGCTATTTACTGGCCGTAACCGCCGTATTTCTAGTCCTGATCTTTCACCTGTTACCGGCGGCACTTGCCGGCCTTGCTGTGTATGTGCTGACATTGAAGCTCGCCCGTCACCTCCCCAAAAACATGAACCGGGTTGCGCAAAAAGTGGCCTTAGGGGTTGTCGTCGTCTGCGTCATAACCTGCCTGACAAGTGTCAGTGCCTCCATCTGGTCATTCATCGGCAGCAGCCATGGCATAGCGGCCCTGTTGGCCACGGTGGTTGACACACTCGGGAGCCTGCGCCGAACGCTGCCCGCTTCGGTTGCCGACGTACTGCCAACGACAATTGAGGGACTACGCCAGCAGCTTGCCGAAATGCTTGGTGAACATGTCCAGAAAATATCAGTGGTCGGAATGGAGAGCATCAAGGTATTTGCCCATATCCTGCTGGGAATGGTGGTCGGCGGAATGGCCGCCGTGCATCACTTCAGGGAGCACGATACGGCGCCGGCATTTATCGGTGCGTTGCGATCCAGACTGCGGAATCTTACTGCGGCCTTTGACAAGGTGGTCTTTGCACAGGTGAAGATATCCGCCCTCAATACCGCCTTGACCGCTGCCTATCTGCTGGTCGCACTGCCGCTCTTCGACATTCACCTCCCGATGGCAACCATTCTGGTTCTGCTAACATTTGCCGTCGGAATGCTGCCCGTGGTGGGAAACCTCGTATCAAACACCTTGATTGTCGTGATCAGCCTCGGCGTGTCCCCGGGGGTCGGTATTGCATCACTGCTGTTTCTGATATTGATCCATAAGGCCGAATATTTCATGAACGCCAGGATCGTCGGACATGAAGTGCAGGCAACCGCCTGGGAGCTTTTAAGCGCCATGCTGCTCCTGGAGGCTGTCTTCGGTATTACCGGATTGGTAGCGGCCCCCGTCGTATATGCCTGGATCAAGGCCGAGGCCAAGGAACAGGGGATGATCTGATCACATTCAACACTTCTCAGCCCCCCATTTCATTGCTATTCTGACAAACCTGGTGACGATTCACTGCCACCGAGAGATGAATCAGTTCTTCATGAATGCTCAATTGCCGCTTGAATCCGCCTTTTCTATACAGCCTGTGTCACGTCGATTATTTTTACAATCGACGTCACATTCTTCATAAGCCAGGTATTTGTGCAGCCTGTGCCTGCACGGCCAGCACAAATACCATTGCCACCAGCAGTCCAATCATCTTCTTTATCATAGCAAGTACTTTCCTGAGCGTACTCCGGCAGGCAGACAATTGTGCCGGCCTGCCGAACTTCGTGATAAATCTTCCAACCTGTTTTGTATTTTTTCCCGGGACTCTATGCCTGGCCGATACCCGACAGTCGCCATGGATTGTTGCCGACCGGCCTGGTAAATGTCCAGAACTCCTCAAATTTAACCGGCTCTGTCTTACTGCCTGACACGACTGAGCCGGTCAGCTCATCGGTTGTATAATCAAGCAGGTTAGCATAGACAGAAGTCGTGATATAATCCTGCCCCGACTCCTGCCACACTTCAGCAATATCAACTTTTCTGACGGCAATATTTTCCAGCCTGTTGATCTGTTTATCCTTCAGCAATTGGTCCAAGTCCGCCTGGAATATCCGCTCCATCTCATCGGTCAGAATGCCCGAGACCGGCGACAGGTCGCGATTCATCCAGGCCCCCTGGATTTTGAAGAAATTGTCCATCACCAGATCATTGAATGTGCTTTCATCAAAGGAATGATCCATTTGACGAATGTGAGACAGACCGGTCGCGGCATCATCAACGGCCGGTTCTACATACTGCGGTACGCCGGAAATGGGAATTACCGCTCCGCGCTGATAACCTCCGTGTCCGAAAGGGGCAGCTTCACTGTCAGCCCGCTTTTTCTTGATATAGCGGTAAATAAGATAGCCGCCGCCAGCCAGCATAATGATGCCGAACAGGCCAATGCCTCCGCCGCCCGTGCCACCAGCTGCTCCTGCTCCTGCTCCGGCCCCGGCAAAGCTGCTGAAGAGCATGCTTCCCAGCATACCCCCAGCGATTCCGCCGGCCATACTCCGCATAAAACCGCCGCCAGGCTGTTGCGTCTGTCCTGGCGCCGGCGCGGCCTGCTGCCGTGGCTGGCTGGACTGTGGGGACGAGCTTGCGGGCCTGGAATAGCTGCGTGAGCCGCCGCCGGAAGAGCGGCTCCCTCCTGCCCGGGCATGGGCATTCAGTTCCAGCACGGTGATGCTTACAAACAGTACTGCCGCCATTATTGTTACTACTTTGACAACATGTTTTTTCATTTTAACTCCTTGAGGTTTATGTTCATGGTTGCGCCATGCCGCTTGCTCGATTTATTTGATTCGGCACAATGACACACGGACATTATCCTCCCCGGAAATGTGGTTAGCACGTCACCGACAAACGCCTCGAATGCCGGCACAAAGACGGCCAACAAGTGTCAAAGACATTGCGTTTTTACATAACTGCTTGGAAAGAGATCAGCGTTCCGGGGGGACAAAAATAGCAAAATACACCGTGGGGATATGGTTGTGGGAATCAGTAGAGAATCGTTGTTTTACGGAAGAATTTACTTTCAGATCACACGCAAACGGAGGCTCCGTAGCTTCCTGACCACATTCTTCGCTGTCGCAGCAGTCACCGTCATTATTGCCCGGACATTGATCCGGCTGTTGTCCGGAATTATTCACACTACCGTCGGCAGTCACCATCTGACAGGCGCAGGTACCCTCTGCTGCATCTGATGTAACATAATGGGCAAGAGAGTGAAACGGCACCAGAATTACTGCAACAACAAGTAAAAATACCATAAGCCGTTTATGAATAAACAGGGGCATCATAACTAGCTACATTCCCTTGAGCTTCCAGAGTGACGCAACGCCAAACACCAGAAACATGAATCCTGCGCTGCGGTGAATCCAGCGGAGCGGAATGAAGCGAACCAGCTGCTTGCCGGCAAAAATCCCCAGTAGCGACACACACCACAGCGCCAGGGTGGACGACACAAAGACCATACTCATCCCAGTCAGGCTGTCGGAGTGTTGTGCCGCCTGGCTGGCGGTCACAAGCTGGGTCTTGTCGCCAAGCTCCGCCATGAAGATCATGATGAAAGCGGTGCGGGCGGCGGTGGCCGCAGTCGGTGGCGGTCCATCTTCTTCATCCTCGCAGTCACAGGCATGGCGCAGCGTGCTATAGCCGAAATAGAGAAACAGTAGTCCGGATACGAGCGTCACCCAGAAGATCGGCAGCAACAGGAACAGCACCTTACCAACCACGACGGCAGCGAGATTAAGCACGACAAAAGCGGCAGCTATCCCCATAAAGATCTTCTGCCACGGGTAGCGCAGTGCCAGGGCCATGGCGGTAAGCTGTGTCTTGTCACCCAGTTCCGCCAGAAAAATCAATCCAAAAGTGCTGATAAAAATTGCCTGTTCCACATCGACTCCTGCTGTTTCAGTCCCGCCTGTTTTTAATAATCAGAAATCGAATCGTTTGCGTAACAGCATCGGTTGCCTATCCCGTCGCAATGGTCGCAGTGATGCGGTGTATGAGTTACTCCGCTTTGACTGGAATGATCTGCTCCGACCGTTTTCTGTTGACGAGCAGTGAAGCGAGGACCGACATGGCAAGACAGCTGAATATCACCAGCAGTGAAACCTGAATCGGGATGTGGTACCCCATGGCTGTCGCGATCATCTTCCCACCCACGAAAGCCAGGATCGATGATATCCCCAAATTAAGGTAGACGAACATCCCCATGACGCTGGCCAGCAGAAAATAGAGCGCCCGCAGCCCCATGATGGCGAAGATGTTCGAGGTAAAGACGATGAACGGATCGAGAGTCACCGCAAATATGGCCGGGATCGAGTCAATGGCGAACAGCACGTCGCTGCTCTCCACCATTACCAGCGCCAGAAAAAGCGGGCTGGCCACCAGCAGTCCCTTACGGCGCTTAAAAAACCAGTCACCGCGCACCCGCTTTGTGAACGGGAACATCTTGCGGGCCAGCCTAACGAGCAGGTTTTTGTCCGGGTGCACCTCTCCTTCCGCTCCAAAGGCCATTTTCCAGGCGGTAAAGAGCAGTAGCGCACCGAACAGGTAAAACATCCAGTGGAAGGTCGTCAGCAGTTCGATACCGGTGAAGATGAACAACGCCCGCAATACCAGCGCGCCGATGATGCCCCACTTGAGGATTCGTGCCTGGTGTTCGCCACGGATCTTGAAATAGCCGAAGATCATGATGAAGACGAACAGGTTGTCCACCGACAGCGACTTCTCGATCACATAGCCGGTAAAGAATTCCAACGCCTTGATTTTGCCCAGAAAGACATATATCCCGGCATTGAATGCCAGCGCCAGAGATACCCAGACCACACTCCAGGTCAGCGCCTGGCGGAACGAAACCGCGTGCGCTTTGCGGTTCATGCCGAGATCGATAGCCAACATGACGACCATTAACAGCCCGAAGGCGCCCCACATTAGTGACTGTGCTGACATCCGTACCCCTTCTTGACACCATCAATACTCTTTTCGGCAAACAGGCGGGCGCTTTGCCCGCCTGTTTGCAATGCACACAAACCGCCTCAGACGGCATGTATCCGGCCAAGGCGGAGCCAGAAGATGCTACTGCGCCATCCGCTTCAGCACCTGCTCCAGCTTGCGCAATTCCTCGCCGTAACCGGACCAGTTCCCCTGACGTTGCAGGGTGGTTGCCTTTTCATAAAGGCTCATCGCTTCTTTGGCCAGCGCGGCAGGTGTTGCTTGCGCATCTGCCGGGACGTCACCAACAACAGCAGCGGCAGCGGGAGCTTTCTTGCCGCCGAAGAGTCGTTGCAGGGCAAGTTCCAGGTTTTCCTCCATGACAACCTGATCACCGAAGGCGACAATCACCCTCTTCAGTTCCGGCAGACCGGCTTTGTCCGCGGCAAGGAACAGTGGCTGAACGTAGAGCAGCGACTTTTCAATCGGAATCACGAGCAGGCTGCCCCGGATGACCTCTGAACCGCGCTGGTTCCAGAGCGATAACTGCTGTGATATGAAGGAATCCTGATTGATACGGGCGTCGATCTGTTTCGGGCCATAGATCAATCTGTCGCGCGGGAAGGTGTAGGCCATGATTTTGCCGTAATTCTCCCCGTCACAGCGAGCCGTCAGCCATGCCGCCAGGTTGTCCCGTTTGGAGGGGGTAAACGGCAGAAGCAGGATGTATTCCTCCACCTTTTCACCCGGCAGTTTCATGATCGTGTAGTAAGGTTCCATCGGTTTCTCGCCCAGCGCCGGGATCTCCCAGAGATTCTCCTTGTTGTAGAACACCTTCGGGTCGGTCATGTGGTAGGCGGCAAACATGGCTGCCTGAATCTGAAGGAAACTATGCGGATAGCGGACATGCTTGCGCAGATCGTCAGGCATGGCTGATATCGGCTTGAACAGTCCCGGAAACATCCGGCTGTAGACCTTCACCAGCACATCATCCGGATCGCTGATATAGAAGCTGACCGAGCCGTCATAGGCATCAACAACCGTTTTGACAGAGTTCCTCATGTAGTTGATGCCGCCCCTGAGCGGTTTTGAATAGGGAAGGCGGTCCGAGTAGGTGTAGGCATCGATCATCCATTTGAGTCCACCCTTTCCATCCACAACCATGTAAGGATCGCTATCGAAGCGGAGGAATGGTGCGATTGCTCTGATTCGCTCGTTGATGTTGCGGTTGTAGATGACACGGCTCTCCGAAGTAATATCCGATGAAAGCAGGATCTTCTCCGTCCTGAATTTGGCAGCAAAGAGGGCCTTTTTAAGGAGCGAGTCGATCGGCACGCCGCCCGTTCCGGCATAGGTCGTATTGATGTCGCCGGTGGCGGTCGGATAGCTGAATTCCGGAACCTTGGTCTTGACAACCACGTAGTCGTTGGAGAGTTCACCGAAATAGATTTCCGGCCTGGTTACCTTTATGTCAGCCAGGCTGACGGCCGGGATATCCTTGACGAAAAACTCAGGAAGCCCTTCCTTGCTGATCCGGCTGACCGGGCCGAAGGTAATGCCGTTGCCGTGGGTGAAAATGAGGCGCTCGTTGATCCAGTTTTTGCTGGGGAGGTCGGCGTAGGAAAGCTCGCGGGGCGACAGCATGACCTGGGTGTATTGCCCGTTCACCTTGTACCGGTCGTTGTCCACATCAAAAAATTTGTAATAGGTCCTGATCTGCTGCAGCTGGCTGTAGGTCTTGAGCAGCGGCGCATGGTCCCAGAGGCGGATGTTCTTGATGGTGGCATCGTTGTTGGCGATATCGGCGGCGGAAAGCTTCGTATCGACATCGAACGGCACCGTTTCAATTTTTTCCAGATCGTAGCCAAAACGGGTAAATTTAAGGTTATTCTTGATATATGGTGTCTCAAGGGCCAGCTCATTCGGCGCAACCTTGAATTTATGCAGCACTCCGGGATAGACCCGGACACCGATCACGTACAGTACCACCACGACAACCGGCGGCAACAGCGCCATGCGCCAGGCACCTTTCCAGATTCCAACCGCGAGCATGATCCCCGCCAGTGGAGTCAGGAACGTCAGAATCCGGTAAGTCAGCAGACGCGAGTTGACATCAACGTACCCTGCGCCATAAAAGGCGCCGTTGTTGGCGTACAGCAGCCTGAAACTGTCCAGATAGAAGCCGGCAGCGATGACGCAGGCGAAGAGCCCGACCAGAACCGCCAGATGCCGGCGAACCTTTTCATCAACAGTCGCACCCCGTTCTGTCAGATTGATACCGCCACGCACAAAGTACACGGCTCCTGCCACAACAGCGGTTGCCAGCAGCATGAAACCGGTAAAACCTCTGAGCATCTCCCAGAACGGGAGGCTGAACAGATAGAAGCCGATATCCTTGCCGATAACCGGATCAACGCTGCCGACATCGACCCTGTTAGTGAACAACAGAATCTCTTCCCAGCGCATGGCGCCCCAGTTACCTGCCAGCAGCGCCAGCAACAGGCTGGCCAGAATGGCAAGAGGCTTTACAAAACGAACGGCAGCATCCCGTGGTACGCGAATGTTGCCGCCAACCATAAAAACGCCGCTGTAGGGGAAGTGCGCCCTGTTCGCGTATAATACATTGATCAGGAGCACGGCAAAGATGACCGCCCCGAAGAGCAGCCCCGACCCTGTCTTGGCGTACAGTGTTGTCGTAAAAATCGATGAGAAGCCGGTCTCAACGAAAAAGAGCCAATCGGTATAAAAATTGATCAGTGATGAAGCGAAAGGCAGCAGCACCGACGCCAGAATCAGAACCAGAATAAACTTGTTTTTAATCATTACCGTCCCCTTGTGGGCTGTATTTACCTGACAGCCACGTACTTCCGATTTACGGTCACCGACGATACTGATCAGAGGAGCTGTCTGTTTTTTTCTTTTTCATATAGCGGTAAAGGAGATAGCCGCCACCAGCCAGAAGAATGATTTCAAACATGCCGATGCCGCCACCCGTACCACCACCCACACCACCGGCTCCGGCAGAACCGCTGAACAGCATGCTTCCCAGCATACCTCCCATCATCCCACCAGCCATGCTCCTCATGAAACCGCCGCCAGCCGGTTGCTGGAAGGCGCCAGGTGCTGGCGCGGCCTGCGGTCGTGACTGGTACGTCGGGGCAGTGGCAGGGCGGGAATAGCTGCGTGACCCACGACTGCCGAACGAGCGGCTGCCGCCGGCCCTGGCTTCGGCGTTAAGTTCCATTACGGTGATGCTGAGAAACAGTACGGCAGCCATGACCGTCATTACCTTGACAAAATATCTTTTCATTTTACGACTCCTTGGATGCAGCGTGCCCGGCGGTGCCGGGGATAATTGATTATGTTGTTACCTTACCCTGCGTATCAGGGGTTGGTGGAATCTGAATCTGCCAGATGCGGCTGGTGAAGCTTGACCGGCGTGCCCTGCCTGAGTCTCAGGTTGAGCATCTCGACCAGCACCGAGAAGGCCATGGCGAAGTAGATGTATCCCTTCGGAATATGCATGTCGAAGCCATCTCCGATCAGTGCCACGCCGATCAAGAGCAGAAAGCTGAGCGCTAGCATCTTGATCGTCGGGTGTTTTTCCACGAAGGAACTTATTTTTCCGGAGAACAGCATCATAAAACCGACCGCGATAACAACCGCAGCGACCATAATCGCGAGCTGGCTCGCCATCCCGAGGGCGGTGATGATCGAATCGAGAGAAAAGACGATGTCCAGCAGGAGGATTTGCACAATGGCGGCTCCAAACGTTGTCCCGACATGAGATGCCGAGATCTCCTCTTCGCCTTCAAGCTTCTCGTGGATCTCCATCGTACTTTTCCAAAGCAGAAACAGACCGCCGGAGATTAGGATCAGATCGCGGCCGGAGATATCGTTGCCCAGCAACGTAAACAGCGGCGCGGTGAGCCCCATCAGCCAGGTCAGCGAGAAGAGCAACGCGATGCGAATGAACATCGCCAACCCCAGCCCGACAAGCCGGGCCTTCTCCTGTTGATGCACCGGGAGCTTGCTCGCCTGGATCGAGATGAAGATGATATTATCGATACCGAGTACTATTTCCAGCGCAGTCAGTGTTACCAGCGCCATCCAAACCTGCGGGTCAGTCAGCCATTCCATGTGTACCGCTCCTTGATTTCATAGTAATTTAAAGGGTTAATCCATGCACAGCTTGCGACGTTTGGCACTCCAGAGATCGATAGCCTCCCTCATGATCTCGGTGATGCTTTTCGATGTCGACTTTGTTAACCTCTCCAGCGCCCGTTTTTCATCATCATTTATGCGCAGTGAGATAACATTCTGCAGCTGTTCTGATTTTTCTCTTTTCTTTTTTACTGACTTCGGTTCCCTGATAAAAAGATTTTTGCTGTATGACATGGTTTCCTCCTTTGCTTGTATGCGGGGCGTTGCTGTTCCGCAGGTAGGTTTTTTAGTTAATGCGCTCTGGTTGCCATAGATTGGAGACGCGCGATACGCTCCTCCATTGGTGGATGGGTCGAGAACAGCGTCCTCATGCCACCGCCTGTCAGCGGATTGACGATAAACATATGGGCCGTAGCAGGCCTGGCATCCAGCATAGGAATTGCTTGACTGGCGTTGTGCAACTTACTCAGAGCCCCCGCAAGAGCGAGCGGCCTGCCGCAGATCTCCGCGCCGGAAGCGTCCGCTTCGTATTCACGGGAACGGGAAACCGCCATCTGGATCAGCATCGCCGCGATCGGGGCGATGATTGCCAGCGCCAGCGACCCGATCATACCGCCGATGCCGCCCCCCTCTTCATCATCTCCCCGTCCGGCGCCGAACATCGCGCCCCACTGCAGCATATTGCCGATCATCGAGATTGCACCGGCAAAGGTGGCGGCGATGGTTGAGATCAGTATATCTCTATTTTTCACATGAGCCAACTCATGGGCCATGACCCCCTCCAGCTCGTCCGGTGTAAGGAGGCGCAGGATCCCCTCGGTGGCGGCAACTGCGGCATGATGTGGATTGCGCCCGGTGGCAAAGGCGTTGGGGGAATCGTCCGGAATGATATAGACCTTTGGCATTGGGAGCCCGGCCCGACCGGCAAGACGCTCGATCATCCCGTAAAAAGCTGGATGAATATCGCGGGTAATTTCCCGGGCGTTGTACATCTTGAGGACAATCTTGTCGGAAAACCAGTAGGAACCGAAGTTCATGGCGGCGGCAATCAGGAAAGCGATCATCATGCCCCCCTTGCCACCGACGGCGCCACCCATAAACACCAGCAGGATGGTAAGCAGGGAAAGGAGAAAGGTGGTTTTGATTATGTTGTTCATTTTTTATTACCTCCGACGATTTGTTTTCGCCGGAGGTAATAAAAAAGACCTTTACCCACGGCGAAACACGCATTGGATAAAGGTCTTGCTTGCGATATATCGTTCCTAGCCCGGGTCTTACGACCGTGTTGACGGACTTGGGATCAGCCATGTCTCCGGCCGATAGCTACTCCCCTTTATTGAATTTCAATACTAATTGAACTGTTCTCCGTTTGTCAAGAGGTCATTTTATTTCCCGCCATAACTATGCAGCCCCGAGAGGAGCAGGTTGACCCCCAGGTAGCAGAATATGGTGGCGGCAAAGCCGATGATCGAGAGCCAGGCAGCGCGGCGGCCAACCCACCCTTTGGTGATGCGGGCATGCAGGAAGGCGGCATATACGAACCATACAATTAGCGACCAGGTTTCCTTCGGGTCCCAGCTCCAGTAGGTGCCCCAGGCGTAGTTGGCCCAGGCGGCACCGGTGATGATGCCGAGCGTGAGAAGCGGAAAACCTATCATGATCGCCCGGTAGTTGAGGTCATCAAGCACCTTGACGGGGGGGAACATCGTCAACAGACCGCTGCCGGCCGGTTTGTCGGCCGAATCCTCACTTCTCGCCTTGATCAGGTACATGATGGAGATGCCGCACGCCACGGCGAAGGCGGCGTAGCCAAGAAAGCAGGTAATAACATGATACAGCAGCCAGTTGCTCTGCAGTGCCGGGACGAGCGGTTCGATAGCGTTGTTCATACCGAGCTGAGCCCACGCCATGCCGAGCAGCGCAAAGGGCATGACAAAAGCGCCGATGACCCGGTACTTGTATTTGATGTCAAGCAGAGCATAAATCAGCACGATCGTCCAGGAGAAGAATACTACAGATTCATAAAGGTTCGAGAGCGGGGCGTGCCCCACCCCCATGTCATAGGACTCCTTCCAGCGCAGGGCTATCGCCACAGTCTGTGCAAGCAGGCCAACATATGCGACAACGATAGCGGCAGTACCAAGGAGCTTGGCACGACTGGCGAGAAATGCAAAGAACGCCAGCATGGAGATGAGATAGGCAAAGGTGGTTATGTTAAAAAGAAGTGAACTGGTCATGGCTGTTTCTCCTTGGCGAGAGCCGTTCCAAGACGTTCGACAAGCCCCTCGAAGGTCTGCAGAAAGGCACTCTGATTCTTGCTGGCATTACCACAGACTGTGACGATCCCACCCTGGATGCGCACCCAGATGCGGCGGTGAGACATGAAGAAGGCGGCATAAATACCGACCACCATCAGCAGACAACCGAGCCAGACGACCTCTACTCCAGGATCCTTGGCAACCTGCAGACCGGTGTACATACGTTCCTCGGCGCCCTTGTAGTGAATGACCGGCCCCGCGCCATGCTGCTGCGCATGCTGGATGTTCAGCTCCGGATGGTTGGCGTAGACGACAAAACTTTCGGTTTTCCCATCGGCTGTATGAAGCTCCACCTGGGCGGCCGGTCCGGACAGACCGGGTGAAAATTGAGAGATATCCTTTGTTGCCTCAAGAACGTGCATGCTGCTTCCATCAGGAAGATTGGCGGATGATTGGCTGGCAACGGCGATGGCAACGGGATTTTTACCATCCAGGTCGCTGACAGTGAAAAAATAATTACCGGCATTGCCGTAACTTGATTGATAGAAGGTGATACCCTTGTAAGTCAGAGGATCGTTGACAATGACCCGGGCATTTGTGTAATCAGGCACCGGTTTGCCGTTTTCCAGCACCGTCAAAATGCTCTTGAATTCTTTCGGAGCGCCGTTGGCATACTTGGCCACGCTGAATTGCTCGAGACGCAGGGAAAAGCCGAGATCAAGCTCCTTTTCCGAACGGAGCATAACCTTGGAAACCGTTTCGCCCTCAAGGATATTTACAAAGCCCTTGTAGCCGAATAGCGAGCCAATCAGAGAACCGATAAAAATAATGATAACGCTCAGGTGCACAAAGTAGACGGACAGGCGGCACCAAGGCGTTTTCTGGGCGAAGAAATGCCAGGCGCCATCTACCTCAGTCACGACCGGTGCGGCAAATTCCGCAGTCAGAAAGGTGACAATTTGCTCCTTGAGTGCCGCCGGCTCATCCGGGCTCTTGATGGTAGCCACATTGGCAAGGGATCGTTCCAGAGACTCACCGAGAAGCGTCACCGGCTCGGTTATTATTTTCCAGATATGGGGCAGGCGCTTGATGGAACAGGCGATCAGGTTGACGGTCAGCAGGTAAAGCAGCAGAATAAACCACCATGAATGGTACATATCGAAAAAGCCGAGTGTTTTGTAGAGTTTGATTTTGGCCGGGCTGATCTCGGCAAGGTATTCCTGGGGAGGAATGCCCTGCGGGATGACCGTCCCGATGATTGAGATCACCGCCAGGGAGATCAGCAGGAACATGGTCAGTTTCAGTGAACAGAAAAAATCCCAGAGGGAATGCAGAAAATCACGTTTTGGAGTTGTCACGAGTTCGTTCTCCTTGAAAACTGTACCGCCAGCCTCCTCTGTTCAGGAATTCGCCGGAGTGTCTCCGATGGCGGCAGCGGGAGTGATGTAATGTTAAGCGGTCTGGATGAGGATCCGGCCCGCAGGACTGGTATTATGAATCGGAGCTTATCAGGCGTGATTTTGCGGCGGGACGAAAATGGGGCGATAAACCTGCGGTAACGACCAGTATGGTTCAAAAAAAATTTGGATAGCCATCACCGGGGCATACGTGAGCCGTAGGCACCGGCTGAGGGGCGCATGACAAGCGCAGTTACAGAAGACCTTGTCGCAGCAGCCTGGACTCTCATCGTCGGAACAGGGGCCACCGTCACAGGGTGCCATGGATGCCGTGCTGCAAGCCGACTGTGTATGGGACAAGCCGACTCCCGGCGTGGCGCCGCCGGCAAGGTTAG
>JAFLLC010000202.1 GCA_019162745.1 Deltaproteobacteria bacterium
GTTCAACGGTGGTTTTACCAAACACCTCTTCACGTGAGTAACCGAACATATCGATAAACGCCTGATTAACTTCACTGACCATCCCTCCCGGTAGTCTGGTCAGTATGATTGTCATAGGCGAGCGCTCAAAAACGGCCTTGAATTTTTGAGAACTCTCTTCTACCGCCTCAAGCTGGACCCGCAGCATCTCTTCGGTTGCCAACAGTTCGTCCTGGCTCTGCATGTATTCATCGACCTGCTCGCGCAGCATCTCCTCGGTCGCCTGCAGTTCCTCCTGCGATTCCTGATACTGGTCGATCTTGAGGCGCAGCATCTCTTCAAGGCGCCTCCGTTTACGGATATTCAAAGCCAAAACTATCAGGCCGATCGTACTGCAGATCGTAAACAGGGCGCCAGTCCAGAAGGCGGTCTTGCTGATGGCAAAGGTTGCCGGAGGTTTGTTGATTAATACCGCACTGACCGGCAGTTTATCGGGACTTATGCCAAATTTTTTCAGCACGCGGTAATCAAACAGAGGGTGGGACAGATTGCCGGTTACAACCGGCAGCTTTTCAGGTGGTTCACCGCCGATAATGCGCACGGCCAGTTCAGCAGTTTTCCTTCCCTGTACCTGTCCCTCCATCATCATGCCGCCGACGACACCCGCCCCCAACTGCAGGGCATGGACAGCATAGACCGGAACCGGAGTGGCGCTGCTGACCAGCCTTGCCGCCTCAGACTGACTGAAGGTACGGCCGTTTTTCTCAACGGTGTATGAAAGCATCAGTACCAGGTGGTCGGCGGGTAAACCCTTCAACCTTTCAACGGCCCTTTCCAGCGGCATTTCATCCAGGAATTCAAGTTTAACCCCCGGAAAACGGGCCGCCGATTTTTCCAGTTCATGGCGTACAGCCAGACCGGTGTCGGTGTAATCATGAATTACCACCACATAACGGACTGCCGGATGCAGCTGCAAGGCCAATTGCAGAGTACCGGCAGAATCGAGATACTCCGCCACACCGGTGATACGGGCCTGCCCGGCAATCATGGATGGCTTGTAGTCGTTGACGCCGCAAAAAACCAGAGGGGTGCCTGGAGAAATACGTTGCCGGTACAGGGAAGCAAATTCCAGGGCGGCATTGTCCATGGCGATGATGGCATCGAGATGCCGCCCCGCATATTTGACTTCCAGCAGATCGGCGAGGCGGGGAAAGTGTTTTTTGGTATGGAAGTTTTTTGAATCAAGGTGTTCGACAAACATCTCTGTACGTTGGAAAACCCTGGAAAAGCCGTCACGCACCCCTTCCATCTCGGCTTCTGACCAATCGTAGCCCATGTTGTAAGAGTTGAGGACAAGAATACGAGGGACGGAAACAGCGCCATAGAGCAGCGCAGCAGCAATAGAGACCTGAGCACCGGCCATAAGGATGGCAATGACAACACCTGCCGAAAAAAAGTGACGCAGAGAAGATCTCATGAAGACCTCATGGTTACGAAAGGAGTGGTGCTGCAGGCTAAATATCTATCAGCAGCTAGCTGATGCTGATCGTCATTTAGTACCATATCTGCCACAGACAGTGAAATACATTTAAACCGAATATATTAAAAAACGGCTGCCAGAATACGAATACATCCGGACAGCCGTTTGAGCTTTACGGCAGACGATATGACCTGCAGGTTATTTCAAAAGGATCTCTATTTTTGCACTTTTTCTGGCATCTGTAAGGTATTTCTGGATAGCTTCGTTAACTTTTTGCCCTTTGAGATACTCTTCAATTTTTGTTTTTACATCCTTGAAAGCGATTGTAGAGGCCGGTTTTTTCTCCGCCACCTTGATAATATGGTAACCGAACTGGGTCTCTACAACAGCACTGATCTCACCGGGCTTGAGCGCGAAGGCAGCTTTTTCAAAGGCCGGCACCATCTGCCCTTTACCGAAAAAGCCGAGGTCCCCCCCTTGCTGACTGCTCGGACAGGTTGAATTCCCTTTGGCCAAAGTTGCAAAATCAGCTCCACCGGCCAGTTCTTTGTGCAGCTTATCGGCCTTTTCACGAGCCTTTTTCCTGTCGTCAGCTGAAGCCTTGGCATCCACGCCAATCAGAATATGGCTGGCTTTTACGGTTTCATCCTGCTTGAACTTATCCGGGTTCTTGTCATAAAATGCGCGGGCTTCAGCCTCTGTAACGACGGTTTTCGATACGAATTTTGTTTCAATAAAATTTGAGATCAAAAGATCGCGACGGGTGTATTCACGCAGATCCTTTTCATCCATATCAAGATCCTTGATGGCCTTTTTGAACTCCTGCTCATCCTTAAAGCGGGCCTTACCCTGGGCCAGCTTGGCATCAAGCTGTTTATCGAGATCTTTAATCTCCAGCTTTGCAGCAGCCTGATACAGCAGTTCCGCCGATATCAGCTGCTCAACCGCCTGTTTGTCGAGATCCGCCTGCTTGTCTGCCGGCACCGTCTGCCCGCGCAGCAGAACTTTTTCAGCCCGGCGCAGTTCGCCGGCATCGATATCTATCCCGTTGACGCGCGCTACAGCGCCCTTAAGAGAGGCAGCAGCCACGGGCGACACAGCGGTGGTGCTTTCTTTTTTTACTGCAGGCTCGGCTGCAGCGGCAAAACTTCCCATTGATACGATTGCGGCGGCCAGAAATCCCTTGGCAAACCACCCTGATGATTTAACATAGTGCATCATAGAATATACTCCTTGATATAAATTTTTATCACTCTAGCACAGTTGAACCGGGCATGAAAAGCCAAACATACTTTTGACATCTGTTCTGCTTTCAGATACATTTGCGGGCGGATTCAACACCACTCACCTATTGCATCGTACAGCCTACAGCAGTCAGTTCATCAGGAGGAAACGTGGAAATGAAAAAGGTTCTCGTAGTCGATGACAGCCTCTCAGTTGCCCGTCAGCTTGAGAAGATAATAGCCGAATCAGGCGACTTCACCTGTGTCGGGCACGCCAAAAATGGCGCCGAAGCGATCAAGATGAACCATACTGAAAACCCGGATTTCATTTGCATGGATATGAACATGCCCGGCATGGACGGCCTGACGGCTCTGCGGACGCTCTCGGTCATGGATAAAGAGGTCAAAGTCGTCATGGTGACGTCACTCGGCGGAGTGGGTGACAAGTTTACCGAGGCGCTTAAACTTGGCGCCAAAAATGTCATTTCAAAACCGTTCGAAGCCGGTGACGTCCTGCGGATCCTGCGGGAGCTCTGATCCATCAAATTATTATGATATAAAGGGGCGGTATATGGCTGTTAAATTTTTCGGACAATTTTTGATAGAACAGGGCATAGTTTCCGGTGAAGCGCTGCTGAAAGCTATTGATCTTCAGGAAAAAAATAACCTGAAATTCGGCGAGATGGCCGTTGCAATGGAGTTGGTTACCCCGGCGGAAATTCAGCGCGCCCACAACGCCCAGATGTCCAAGGATATGAAACTAGGCGACCTACTGGTCGAGATGGGCTTTTTGACTGCGGACCAGATGAATGACGTCTTCACCCGCCAAAAGAGCACCCATCTGTACATCGGTGAAGCGCTGGTGCAGGCCGGAGCACTGACAGATGACGCACTCCTGAAGCAACTCGATGCCTTCAAGGCCGATCAGGCCGAGTATGTATCGGACGGCATCGAGCTTCCGTTCACCTCTGCCAGCAATCATATCTGGGAAATGACGGCTGACCTCACCTACAAGATGATTACCCGTGTGCTTGACCTGCGCTTCCGGTCGGGCAAATGCTCCTTGGCAACAGTCATCCCCCCGAACTACATGTTGGTAGCCATGGACCTGAGTGGTGATGTTGAGGCGCGCTACCTGATCTCGGTTTCTGAAGGGTTGCTAAAAACAATCGCCAGGGTGATCCTGGGTGAGGAATCCGTTGATGATGAACCGGCAGAAGTGCTGGAAGACACCGTCATGGAGTTTGTCAACGTCGTCTGCGGCAACGTGGCGGCCAAGGCTTCGCAGGCTGGAGTCATTATAAACATTAATCCGCCGGTCACGCTTCACCCGCCAGCAAGTGGCCTGCCGATACCAGACGGCCACACGGCACTCAGCTTCCCGATTCACATCGAAGATGACGACACGATGGAGATGATTCTGCTGATCAAGGGGTGACCCCCTCCACCCATATCCGGACGACAGTAGACCTCAGATTTTTTATAAATCTCTGAGGTCTTTTTATCAAAATAGGCAGCTCAATAACACGGAGAAATCAAAGGTTTAAGGTTTAAAACAAAATATCCTTTTTGGTGAACCATAAAACTACATATTTTATCTATAAATCTCAGATTTTACTCCGTGTTCTCCGTCTCTCCGTGTTTCAAATGCTTTTTATGAGTTGTCATCCAATTTGAGTACACTGATTGTTTACTCCCAGTATCTCCATCACTTCTTCCGTATAGTTCCCGCGTTCATCCCGCAGTATCAACGGTTTTTCAACCTCAACAGATCTCCTGCTCCCCTTGGCCATCTCCGCCAGAAACATGGTGGCTGGTGCAGCAACGCTGTCATGCACCATCCGTAACCTGTGCAGCGCCAGCTTAAGCTCCCTGGCGTGAGTGATAAAATCTGTCAGGCGTGACGGGTGTTGGATGAAACATATCTTGCCACCCGGCTTGACAAGGTATTTTGCAGCAGCCAAAAAATCGTCAAGTCCGGCAGTTGTTTCATGGCGGGCGCTGTCACGCCCGGCCCGGGGGCTGATACGACCACTCCCCGCTGCCCGGAAGGGGGGATTGGACACGACCAGATCAAAGGTTGAGACCGGGTAACTGCCGCGCAGATTTATTACATCGGCGGCAAGGACAGAGACCCTTCCGGCAAGGTCATTATGCCGGATATTCCGCTCGACAAGTGCTGCCATGTCGGGATTGTTTTCGACCGCCACCACCGAAGCTGCCGGGTTGATCCGCGCCAGCAGCAGCGAAATAACGCCACACCCGGCGCCAAGATCAACGATGCTCCCACCCGGTTTAACTGTGGCGCAGAAACGTGCCAGCAGCAGCGGATCAAGCGAATAACGGTATCCGTGCAGCGGTTGAAATAGCTGCAGACCGAACAGTTTGAGATCATCAAGTGTCAAATTTTCACCCCTTCGTCTCCACTCACACCTTTTTGCGACGCAGGAACCTCTCACGGATGAGCATCCCTGCGAACAGCGCAAAGGAAGCAAACGTCAGATATTTGCCGATCTTGAAGGGGAGCGGATCGAAGCGGAACTCGACCTTATGGGCTCCGGGGGGCAGATACACCCCGCGCAGAATAAAATCAACCCTCTGGATAATGGCCGGAGTGCCGTCCACTGTCGCCTTCCACCCGTTATAGTACTTCTCTCCCAGCACCAACAGGGCATTCGCACTATTACTGACCGACAGATCGATCTGCTCACCTTCATATCGTTTGACAAGGACATTCCCCGTTCCGGCAGCCAATGACGACCCTGGCTGAACCATCTGCAACGGAGGCGCTGCCTCCACCACTGCAAGCTGACGGGGATCGAATTGTGGATTCTGTATAACGGCGAGGGCCTGCCGGGAATCCGTTACCGTAAGCACTGAAGGGACCAGCCACGCCTTCGGCATGACATTCCGGTTCTCCAGCACGACCTCACTTCCGTCCGGCGACTGGAAAACCTGGATGTACTTCTCGCCAAACTGGGCACGCTCTTGAGCATACTGCTCCGTTGAATAGATAAGATACTTCACGTTGATCAGATCAGGCATGGCTGACATCAGACTGAACGAGTCGAGAAACGCCTGCCAGCGCTGCTGCTGCACCGGCATTGGAATATACATGACCGGCACCTCGTTGGAAGAGTAAGTGCCAGGCCCACCGCCGAGCGGTAGTACCCGGTACTCCTTTGGTTGACGTTTCAGAAATTCAACAGCCGGAGTGGTATAATTGTTTTTGCTTTCTTTCGGGACATCAACCAGAAACATGTACTTGGCATTTACTCTGCCGACATCGACAACAAACAGTATCATGAGTGCATATCCGGCAAACCGGCCATACAAACGACCGAGCGTGGCAATGACAATGGCCGCATACCCGAGAGCAAAGGCTGCTGCAATGGCTGTTTCCATCATCAGATGGTTCCAGCGCTGCATGATTAACTGCGGCCCTTCCTCATAGCGGGTGGGTTGGGCGAGGTACTCCGCGAACCGGCGAATAAAAAACTCTTTTCCAAAATACGCTGCACCAAGCATTGCCAACAGAATAATAGGCAATGTAATTATGCCGTTCAGGTACCGACGAAATAACGGGCTTGTCCGGCATTCATCATCACGGAGAAGATCCACTCCACGAGCGGCAAGAGCGGCAACGCCGATCAACGGGATAAACAGCATCATCTTGGGGACACGAAACCGGTCAATACCGGGAAAGTAGTCAAACAGGAAATTGTAAAACGGCGTGTACTTTCCCATCGAGAAAAGCAGCCCACCAACAACAGCCCCAACCGCAAGCCAGGTATAACGATCCCGGCGGAAAAGAAGCGGGAGCGGCACCAAAAGCCATGGCAGCAGACCGAAATAGCTTAGTGTCTGCGTGAAAACCATTCTCCCCCAATAATAGGTATCTATGTTTGTGGGGTTTCCTCCGGCTTCCTGCCGTGAAAAGCCGAAGAAACCGGGGATAACAAACCCGGCTAACTCTTCCGGAGGCATCGACCACTGCATGGCTTCATCACGATTCAGCCCCCCCTTCCCCTGATTGGCGCCGCTCATTGAGCCACGATTGGTTTCTTTCGACCAATTAGCCAAAGGAAAAAGATCGATCGCCACGGTAGAAAGAAAAAAACAGAGCACAACCAGATTGAGTCCGACCAGACGGAGCGAATGCCCCTTTTCCCGTTCCGCAATCACAATGCCGGTCAAACGGCAGATGCCATAAGCACCGACACAAAGGCAGGTGTAGAAAGCGATCTGCCAGTGAGTGTAAAAGAACTGCAGCGCCAGCACAAAACCGGTGGACATGAACCAGACGGTTCGACGTGTCTGAAATCCACGCTCAAGCAGGTAGAACGCCCATGGGGCTATGCAGATGGTGGCAATTTTGAGAACGTGCCCGGCATTGATGAGCGAGGCCATTTCCGGAGCGAGGGCGAAAACCATTCCTCCAAACAGTGACGCCAGCAGGCTCGCCCCGATAGTGCGGCAGAGCATAAAGACACCGGCGCCCCCGACAAAGAAGTGCAGGACAATGAACCAGCCGACACTGGCCGGCGGCTTGATGAAATAGTAAAGTAGACCTTGCCAGAAAAGAAAATGGCTGCCGAGCCCGCCGCCTTCAAGGGTGTTGCCGCTGTTGTTATAGATGTCCCAATCGGCTGTTAACTTAATAGAAAAAATATCGGCGAGAGACTGATTTGAGAGACGGATTACCGACCAATAGTACTCGTTGATAATGTCCGGAGCCCGGATGATCTTGTCCGTAAAGAGGATTCTGCCATAACAGAGAATACAGAGCGCCAGCAGCACCGCCAACAGGATAAGGTTTTTTTTTCGGTCCGTCATTGCCTGCCTCGTACATGGCTGTAAACCGCCAGAGTTTCACAAGCAGCCGTTTCCCAGGAGAAAAGCTCTGCTCTGATCCGCCCCGCTTCCCGCATTTCTTCCGCCAGCTGTGGGTCAGCCAGCACCCGTCGTATGGCGAGAGCAACAGCATCAACATCGGTTGGAGAAACAGCTATTCCGGCGTTGCCAACCACCTCCGGCAAAGACGTAGTATTGGAGGTTATGACGGGAACTCCGCACGCCATGGCCTCCAGCGGCGGAAGCCCGAAGCCTTCAAATAACGACAGATACAAGAAGACCCTTGCTCTGTCATAGATAAAAGGGAGTTCTTCGTCCGGGACAAAGCCGGTAAAGATGATATCGGACTCCAGGCCCAACTCCATGATGCTGTTAAACAGCTGCTCATAGAGCCATCCCTTTCGACCAACGATAACAAGTTTGTGATCAAACAAACCGCTGCATTTCAAACGGTAAAAAGCCTGAATCAGGGTATCAAGATTCTTGCGGGGCTGAATTGTCCCGACATAGAGTAAATACTCTGGGGGAAGCCCATACTTTCGACAAACCGCATCGCCATCTGCAACGTCCCTCGGCTTTGTCATGCGAGGGTCAAAGCCGAGCATTATGGCCTTCACTTTTTCCGGAAGGGGGCCAAAGTCCTCCAGTATTTCCTGTCGGGCATGCTCTGAATCGGTAATGATAAAGGAACTGCGTTTCGCGGCGATCGGGATCTGCAGGCGCCAGTACAGCTGAGCGGCATACTTCTCCGTTTCCGGGTGCTTCAGCGGAATCAGGTCATGGAGGGTAACTACCACCGGGCATGGTGAAAAATACGGAATGGCACTTTTCGGGCAGTGCAGGAGGTCAACCCGTTCTCTCATGCAGGCACGCGGCAGCAGCACATGTTCACGCCAAAGCCTTGCCAACGGGTTTTTTCCGGAAAGTACCAGCTCCTTCGCGGCAGGAAAGCGCCCTATATGCACCGGATCGTTGTAGAACACGATATATTCGTTGTCCGGGTCAATCCGCAACAGTGCATCAATCAGACCCAGCACGTAAGTTCGTGGGCCACCCTGAGTTGAGATAGTTGAGGCATCGATGGCTATTCGCATGGATCAGTTTTCTCCCCGATGCTGTTTAAATTTAGGGTGCAGACGGATAAGAGTATGAAGTCCCAGCTGCCTCAGCAGATTTTTGGTAATATTCATCCCCGCCTTGATCACAAACCAGCTGCCGGCCCGCCAGCGGGGATACCCTGCGGCAACGGTAACGGCGAAAACTTCACGCCGCGCCTCAAGAAAACGTGCGTCGCTGGCTCCGCCGTAACGCATGTTTGCCAGCACCCGCTCAAGATAGCAAAACCGACACCCCGCTCGGTAGAGACGCAGTACGAGATCATAATCCATGGCAACCTTAAGACCTGTATCGAACAGACCAATCCGTTCGTACACCTTTCGGCGGACAAAAGTCGCCGGATGATTGACCGGCATATCATGCCATACCCGTTCATCCAGAGGAGCAGGTTTCAATCGATACAGAGGGGTATCACCCTGAAAACGGATCATGTCTCCATGGACCACGTCACATGCGGGATCTGCGGCAAAGGCGGCTGCAACAGCATCAAGCGCCCCGACTGCATAGGTGTCATCAGAGTTGAGGATACCGATGACTTCTCCTGCAGCCAGCTTGAGCCCCTTGTTGAAAGCATCCGATATGCCGTCGTCAGGTTCTGAAATCCAGCGGATCCGGGCATCCTGTGCGGCAAAACCTTTGAGAATATCCAGCGTGCCATCAGTTGATCCACCATCGATAACAATGTACTCGAAATCAGAATATTCTTGAGAAACAACACTTCGCATGGTTTCAGCCAGGAACTTTCTGCTGTTGTACGTGACCGTAATAATAGAAAAGGTCATCAGGCGGCACCGCTGGCTTTTTTGTACACCGCCATGGTTTTGAGCGCGGCAGCGTCCCAATTAAACAATTTTACCCGCTCGAACCCGCTCTCTCGCATGCGGGCCAACCTTCCTTCATCATTCCATGCAGACCAGATAGTTTCTGCGATAGATTCGTGATCAAGCGGGTCAAAGAGTATTCCTGCAGCGCCAACGACCTCCGGCAATGAGGTGGCATGAGCACATGCGACCGGACAACCGCACGCCATCGCCTCAACCAGTGGAATGCCGAACCCCTCGAACAGCGACGGAAACACCATCAGACGGGCACAGTTATACAGTAACGGCAGATCTGATGAAGGCAGATAGCCGAGTATTTTGACCTGGTCGGCAAGGCCGAGACGGCTGATTTCATCCATAATTTGGGCGTGAGCCTGCATCGCTATACCGGTAAGGACGAGTGCCCCGTCAAACCGGTACCTGTCGCGCAGCAACCTGACCGCTTCGAGCAGGCGTTTGTGATTTTTGTGCGGCCATGTCGCAGCCGGATAAAACAAAAATGGCCTGTCGAGAGCATATTTTCTGCGGATTTCTGCCAACAATCCAGCGTCATCCACGGGTCGATACTCACTTCCATAGCCGGTATAGATTACCTCTATCTTCTCATGGTCTATGCCGTACCTGTTGATCAGACACTCCTTGGTAAAGGCGGCACTGACAATGATCCGCGTCGCGCTTTCCGCCGAAGCCCGGTAGAGACGCTGACGTTTGAGCAGCTCTGTACGGCTGAAGAACGTCGGGAAGAATTCGTGCTGCATATCCCAGAATGTCAATACTGAAGGGGTCTTTATACCGGGGGGGGTAAGCACGGTAAAGGGGTGGTGAATAACGTCCGCCTTTACTCCGTTCATCCGGTTGGCAAGGATATCCAGGTTGAGTACGTTACGGACAACACCGCGCAGGAACCACGCAGGAGAGGGCTTGGCGTAATTGATATATTCCATGCGAAAAGCCGGGTTGGTGAGTAAAAACTCTCCGCCAAAACGTTTATCACAGAGGAGCAGATAGTCGTTATCATGGTCATGAGACTGCAAGCGATCAACAAGGTTACGGAAATAGGTCTCCATCCCCCCCATACGGCCAGGGGAAAAACTGGTGGCATTGAGCCCAACGCGCATCAGCGAGCCCACCATAGACTTCTGGACCCCTTTTCTTTAAGGGACAGTTCCGCCAGACATGATCCGTTTTGTCCGTCAATACCATTTTTCAGAGATCGTATCATACGTCCTCAGTCCAGGCTACTGCCAGCAACATTAAGTAAACCACTTTCAAGCAGCGATTTTCTTGATAATACCGAGACAATAGCCTTTTCCATTAAACGTGAAAAAACGTTACGGGAGTAGTTTTCCCTCGCGAATCGCCGCGCTTTTTCCGCCATACTTCTCCAGGCTTCATGACCCTCTGAGACTATTGATAAAACGCCCTTTTCAATCATTTCAACACTGCAGTCCTCAAGCAGTATTCCCCCTTGAACCGGCAGAGAAATACCACAATTTTTACTGATAATCGGAACCATTCCGCTCTGCATGCAGGTAATAACCGCTGTTGAAATCCCTTCACTGCACGAGGGGTTGATGAACGCCCGTACCCGTGAGGTTATTTCCAGAAACCGGCGGTCAGCTGGAAATATAAATCCGTGGCTTATTATGTTAGGCGTCTTGAAAAGCTCTGTCCGGTAGGCTGAAACAAAATCGCGCTCCTTCAGATAAGGGCCAACAATATGCAGTGTCAGTTCCGGGTGTTTTGCAAACACCTCCAGAACCAAGTCAAGCCCCTTGTGAACGGCCCCTCCCCCATTAAACCAGAGGAATTCAGACGGCCTGTCGTTGAGCGGCGAATTCTCCAGTGCTGTCGGGAGCCAGGCGCCGGTCGCTATAACCTGCCGAATCTTTGGCTGGATATTTTCTGGAAAGGTGGCCGCTGTCACATCGTTGCCTATCAGAGTAATCAGATCAGCCCGTGCCATATTTTCCTCAAGCACCGGCAGATCACAAGCAGCAACAACTCTCCGGGCGCTTATGGGGACCCCTTTCCGCTGCCGGAGATCATTGAGGCGTACCTGTTCAGCACGATTGGAAAATTCAGGGTTACTGCCGGTCATATGGAAGATAGTTTTTGTTTTTTTACTGCTGTAGCGGGCCAGGTTGCGATGAATGTCAAACACCACATCATACGGTGCGGCAGGCACAAATGACGTATCGTCCCAGGCGATCAGGTCAACGGCATAGCCGAGCCGATTGAATATCCGGACAATCTCCGAACTTTCCCAGACATTGGAGTGCCCGCGAAAAAGAGCAGGATCTCCAACTAACGGCAGCGGCAGATAGCTGACTAACGCTCTCCCTCCCGGACTTCCTCCTCCAGCCGGATAGATGTTCAGTTTGCGCTGTGGCAGATAGCGCTGACCGGCACGCTGTACTTTATATACGAGTTCCCCGAGACTCACTTTTACCGCCTTTTCAATTTGACGATAAACTGCACCGCCAGTAACGGAAAAAAGCAGCGCAGCAGGATACCGGAAAAACGGGAGATGTACGTCCGTTTTTCTACGGAAAAGCCGCAGTGTGATATCAGTTCAGAAAATGACCCCCACGTAAAGAAGCGGAGATGGGTACGATCCATGATGCCTGTTTCCGTGTAGCGGAACTCCCCGAACAGCAGGCGAAGCCGGATGCTGTAATTGGCAACATTCGGGACCGAGACGATGACGCTGCCGCCGGGGGAAAGGTGGTCGTTAATACTGATCAGGAAGAGATCAGGCCGTTTCAGATGTTCAAGGATATCTCCCAGAATAATCAGGTCATATTTCAAACCGGTTTCCGGAAGTGGTAAGAGGTCCAGATCAACACAGCAGAAGGCATCAAGCTGCTTTGCTGCAGCTCTACCGGCCTCTGGGGAAATATCGATGCCATGTACCACGGCAGACTTATTTCCACGCTTGATCCATGCCCCGAGAGCTCCAGAACCGCACCCGATGTCGAGCACAGCATTTTCACCAGCGTAGAGTCTTGCAATCATGGGGTTCACATTTTCATAAACCCCATGGCCTGTGAACGCTGCAACGCGGTGAGTATCATCAGCCACCGGCATAATTCCACCTTCGACAGTCACGAGTTTCTCCCCTGATCAACACTGCTGTCACTCCGCCAGAAAGAAAATCGTACGTCACGGCAGACGGCTATGGGAAAAATGGCATTGACACGCAATTGAAAATCACGATCAGAAAAAGGGATCAGCCGTTTGCGTTTATCGGGATAATATCCCCCGACCCTCTCCCAAGCTGATTTCAGGAAGCAGCATCCGGAATGCGTCATGTTCAGGTCGTTATAGTGGCGGTAGTTCAAGACATCTGAGGGCCGTCGGATATCGAGTTTAATTGCATCGGCATCGGCAAAACAAGCCATTGTCTTATTGGCTTTAACCAACTCCCTCTCATCCGTGAAATGGGAACTTGTGCCGCCTATCAGCACAACCTCCCGGTAACGGTCAAAAAGCCTGATGACAACATCAACGACATCATGCATCAAATAATCGTCATCGTTCAAAATCATAATCAGGCCGCTCGCAGCACGCTCAATTGCCCGGTTAAGGCTGGCCGCCTGGCCCAGATTTGTTGCATTACGGAGTAACTGATAGCGATGATATTCTCTTTCATCCAACCTTCTGATCAGCCGTTCAAGAATATCGCCACTCCCGTCAAGGGAACAGTCGTCGATAAAGATAACCTTGTCAGGCATGCAGGTCTGGCTCGTGATGCTCTTGAGCGTGGTCTCCAAAAAGCGAGCGTGTCCAAAGCAGGGAACGACAAGGGTCAAGGACAGCTTTTCACGCTTTTCCGGACAAGAAACCCCGCCAGGACCAACATCGTCGATAAACCTGCGAATTTTATTTTGAGAGATATCCGGCAGACCTGCCAATCTCCCTATTTTTTTCATCAATGACATGCGGTCATTCCCTGCTCGCTCCATGCCCACGTAGCAAGCGAATAGCCGCAGGAAACAGGAAAAGCGCACTAGTCTGCATATAAAAAACCGGCCTGGTTCTGCTGCTGACCATGTTGACTAGATAGCTCCCTGCAATCAACGCAGATAATGTGGCATACGCCGCACCTATCGGGCCAAATTTTGGAATGAGAATAAGGTTAAGCAAAATATTTATCACGGCCCCAACAATTGATGAATAGAGGGAAAACCGCATCAGGTTTTCCGTAGCAATCCAGTATTCGCGTGCATGGCCTATCATCACGAAGATACCTGACAGCACGTATACCGCCAACAGCGGCCCAGCTCCCTCGTAGGCCTTGCCATAAACAAGTTCTATCAGCCAGTTTGAAGCGATAAACAGGGGAACGACAAACAGAGCAGAAAAAAGTGCCATTGCGTCAAACACCTTCTGCATTACCCGTGTGTAGATCTCATTCCCTTTCTCCTTCGATGTAACTATCGTTGAAAAAAGCGACTGCAGTATGAGACCTGGGAAAACATACCAGAATTCGGCCAGTCGTACGGCAGCGGAATAAAGTCCGACCGCCTTTTCTCCCAGCATATTCCCCAGCATTATCTGATCGATCCTGTTGTAGAGCATAACCATAAGTCCGGCAAATATGAGAGGAGTACAGTCCTTGAGAATAGCCTTTGCCCACGAAAGCCTGAAACGAAGCTGTAACAGCTCCCTGGTTGTAGATTGGTAAACGAGTAGAAAGCCAATCCCTGCCAGGATAATTTCTGCCAGAGAAACCCACGCAAAGGCAACAAGTGGAGCTTTGATATAAATTAGCAGTATCCTTACAATCGCACTGATAATAAAGGCAGGGATATTTGCCTTTAACGTATTTTTAGACTGGAGTTGAGAAAGAAACCAGAAATCAAAGACATCGAACGCCTGAAATACCATCCCCGCGGCAACAATGATTACCAGAGGAATAGTCTCCGGATTTACCGGACTTGTCATCAATATAGCGATAAAGGATAGAGCCAGACAGACGGTGCCGCCGCAGAGCTTCAAGACGAGAGCTGTGCCAAGAATTTCGTGGCGCTCTTCCGGATAGCGGACAACATCCCTTATAACTATTGAAAAGAGCCCCAAATTGGCAATGGCCAGAAACAGCGAAACAAATGCCATTGCATAACTGAGAAGACCAAAGCGCTCGGGGCCCAGATAACGGGTCACCAGAATATTCACCAGAAATATGCCGCCAACCCTGAATACCTTATCAAACAGCATCCAGCCAGAATTACCCACAACCTTCCGGAGGCCGTTACCCCCTTCGAGGCGGATGCGTATAAATCCGGGTAACCGGCTTACTATCCACTCTTCAAAAGAGGCCAAGGTTAATCCTCCAGACAAGAACTGGATATATTTATTATTATCGTCAATGTGTCACCCAAACCCCACGTCGTAATCTGCATTATGGAGTAAACTCTTCCACCATCATTCGGGCGACATCCTTCATCCGGTATGATGCCTGCCAGCCAAGTATTAGTGCCGATTTTTCAGGATTTGCCTTACTGACCATAATTTCTGATGGGCGGAGCAGCGAAGGATCACTTTCAACATGATCACGCCAGTCAAGCCCAACGCAGCGGAAAACTTCAGCCACAAAATCCTCAAGCCTGTTTGTCTCTCCGGTGGCGATCACAAAATCATCTGCCTTTTCCTGTTGTAGAATCAACCACATAGCCTCAACATATTCAGGAGCCCACCCCCAGTCTCTGGCTATTTCAATATTGCCGAGCTTTAGTTTTTCCAAGGACCCATTTGCGATACGGCACGCGCTCCTTACTATTTTCTGGGTGACAAATCGCTCGGGGCGCAGGGGTGATTCATGGTTGAACAGTATTCCGGTGCTGGCATAAAGGTTATATGCTTCCCGATAGTTGGCAATTTCCCAGAAAGCAGTTGCCTTGGCGACTGCGTAAGGGCTTCGTGGTCTGAAAGGGGTATTCTCTTCGGCCGGATGACCACCGGTATTACCGAAGCATTCGCTTGAACCGGCATTATAGAGCCTGATTGGTAACTTCATAAAGCGGATTGCCTCAAGAAGATTCAACGTCCCGACACTGATGCTTTCCAGCGTTTCTACCGGCTGATCAAAAGAAAGTCCCACGGAACTCTGTCCCGCCAGGTTATAAATCTCGTCAGGCTGAACATTCACCAGAACCTGGAGGACACTCCGGAAATCATTGAGCGCCATGGAATGAAATGTGATTTGATCGCGTATGCCCATTTTTGTATGGTTGGGAAAAGATGCAATCTGGGCGTCTCGCGCGGTGCCATGAACGTCATACCCTTTGCCGGCCAGAAACCGTGACAGATATGTCCCATCCTGACCTGACACACCACATATAAGCGCTTTTTTAGTCAATTCGTCGTCTCCCTTCCGGTTATCACGATCAGAGATTCCATTATCATCAATTTACACCGACGCATTATAGCCGGGGAGAAACGGTTTCCGCACAATTTTCCAGATACCAACGATACGCCCCGGCAACCCCATCCCGGAGTTCAACAGAATGCCGCCACCCCAACCCATGAATCCGCGAAGAATCAGCCAGCTTGCGGGGTGTTCCGTCAGGTTTATCCGTGTCAAAAACCAGCCCCCCCGTAAAGCCGACAACATCCTGCACCAGGAGCGCCAGATCGCGGATACTGATTTCCTGGCCGGAGCCGACATTGATCAGGGCCGGCGCAACCGGATCATTCAGCAGCGCATCGTAGCGGCTGTCGTCAAGATTCATAAGAAATACGCAGGCTGCCGCCAGATCATCGACCTGCAGAAATTCGCGAAGCGGCGTGCCGGTTCCCCAGATCGTTACTGAAACGTCACCACGCTGTTTTGCTTCGTGAAATTTGCGGATCATGGCCGGCAGGACGTGCGATGTTTCAAGATCAAAGTTGTCATTGGGGCCATAAAGATTATTCGGCATGGCGGACAGATACCTGGTGCCGTACTGCAGATTATACGAGCGGCATTGATAGATTCCGGCTATTTTTGCAATCGCATAGGCGTCATTGGTCGGCTCGAGAGAACCGGTCAGCAGGTATTCCTCCTTCATCGGTTGGGGAGCAAATTTGGGATAGATACAGGTACTGCCGAGGAACAGCAGGCGCGTGACACCGGCGATCCAGGAGTTGTGAATGATGTTGTTCTGTATCATCAGATTATCATGGATAAACTCGCCCTTGTAATTGCTGTTGGCGATGATGCCCCCCACCCGGGCAGCCGCGAGAAAAACGTATTCCGGCCGCTCTTGGCTGAAAAAGGTTTCGACCTCCCGCTGGCTGCAGAGATCAAGCTCCGTACGCGATCTGAGCAGCAGGTTGCTGTACCCCGCCCCCTGAAGTGTTCTCACAATAGCTGAGCCAACCATACCGCGGTGTCCGGCAACAAAAATTTTCGCATTACTCTGCATTTGTATATCGTCCTTTATCCATAGGTTGGTGCCGTGAAAGCGCGACAGCAGCAACCGGTTAATCTACCTTGACTGCATGGCTGTAGCGGATAACGGTCGCTTTTTCCAGCGTGATCATTCCGCCATCCATCATAGCGTCAATCCTCGGCATGATGGCGTTGATCTTCTCCTGACTGTCAACGACCTCAACCACCAGCGGCAGATCTGCGGAAAGATCCAGTAACTTCTGCGTGTGATAAACCCGGTTGGCTCCGAATCCGCAGACGCCGCGCAGCACCGTCGCACCGGCAAAACCTTCTTTCCTGAACAGCTCCACAAGAGCTTCGTAAAGGGGCTTATGCTCGTAGCGATCACCCTCACCGATAAAAATCCGCATCAACAGCTGTTCGCCAATCATTCTTGTCATAACAATATCCTTAATTAAACCAGAGTTCGCACCGTAATTATTCCCAGCCATGTAAACAACAGGCAGAGCGCAACACTCCCCATAATATTGGCAAAAGCCACCAGAAACCGGCCATCCTCCAGCAATGCAAAGGTCTCGTAGCTGAAGGTGGAAAATGTCGTCAAGCCGCCAAGAAACCCGACCGTCAACCCGAGCCGCAAAGTGTCGGGGATGACCGTACTGCGCATCCCGAGTTCCATAATCAAGCCGATAAGGTAGGCGCCGATGATATTAACCGCAAAAGTCCCGTACGGAAAGGCCCGCCCCAGCAGATTGTAGACCCACCCGGACAGGTAGTAGCGGGTTAGCCCGCCGCCGGCGCAGAAAAAAGCTATTGCTGCAGCTGTCTTCATATCAAGCACTCTCCAAAGTCCATAGACTAAAGATCCTCTCCGGTCGTAGTCAATACCAGCTTGCCATGCTTGACCCCTTTGACGCTGATCAGTTCGTTGGCAATTTGTTTCACCAGCAGAACCGTCCCGCGAATGACAAGCACCTCGAGACAGTTGTGGGCATCAAGGTGAACATGCATTGTAGATACAATCTGATCATGATGGGCATGCTGGTGATCTGTCAGCTTATCGGCGAGATCCCGCACATGATGGTTATAGACCAGCGTCACCGTGCCGACCGCTTCCTGATCCTCCGCTCCGCACCTTTCCTCAACGAGTGATGCACGAATTAGGTCACGGATCGCCTCGGATCTGTTCATATAGCTCTTCTGCTCAATCAGCTGATCAAAATTTTGCAGCAGCTTATCATCCAGAGAAATACCAAACCTGACCGTCTGTCCCACGTTCTACCCCCTTGTACCCGATCGATCGTCCGCATCCTAGCCGATTTCATCCTAAATGTCACGATCATGAGTGCGCCCACTTATGAACTACCCGCCACCTAAATCGAAACAGCATCGATTTTAGGAGTGGGTTTC
>JAFLLC010000222.1 GCA_019162745.1 Deltaproteobacteria bacterium
AACAGGTAATGGATTCAAAAATTGAAAAAAAACATTTTGTCGCCGTTGACGGGGCAATGCTGCCGCTGCGGAGTTGGTTTCCTGACGATAGTCCTGTCAGGGCGGTTATCGTTGCAGTTCATGGTTTCAACGATTACAGCAACTTCTTCGCCTCCCCCGGAAACTATCTGAGTCGCCGTGGTATAGCATGCTATTCTTACGACCAGCGCGGTTTCGGCGGCGCACCGGGACGTGGGCTTTGGCCAGGCATCGAGGCATACACGAACGACCTCTCCTGTTTTGTAAAGGAGATCCGCAAGCGTCACCCAGGCGTTCCTCTCTATCTGTTGGGAGAGAGCATGGGGGGCGCTGTGACCATTGTCGCAATGACCGGGAGCAGTCCGCCAAAAGTCGATGGCGTCATTCTTGTCGCACCGGCGGTCTGGGGGCGGGATACCATGCCGTGGTACCAAAGATGGCTGCTTGCTGTCGCCTCGCATACGCTCCCCTGGATGGAACTGACAGGAAAAGGGATGCAAGTATCCGCCTCGGATAATATCGAAATGCTGCGGGCACAGGGGCGCGATCCGCGAGTCATCAAGGCCACCCGCATTGACGCACTGTACGGTCTCTCTAATCTGATGGACGAAGCGTTGGCGCGGGCGGAGGAGTTGCAATTACCCACCCTGGTACAGTACGGCAAAAACGACCAGATCATCCCCCGGAAACCGATTTTTCTTATGCTCGAAAAGATGCCGAAGGTAACCCGAAAGGCTTACTACGAGCACGGCTATCATATGCTGCTGCGGGATTTGCAGGGGGAAAAGCCGCTGGCCGACATCGCCGCCTGGATAACCGATCATAATAACCGCTTGCCCTACGGTACGGAGAAGTGGAAGTGGTCTGGTGGGCTTTAAACCATAACCTCATTTTGGTCCCTTGTTTTTTTCAACGCAATATCCCGCCGGGTGCCCGCCTGCCCGTGCTCCGAGGTACATGGTTTCCGCTAAATGCTGATCGCCGGTCCGCGTCAGTACGCAGTCGCGAAGAATCATATCTGCCTGGTCACGTTCGTCAGCACTCCCCCCCTGCCAGTAGGCGAGGTCATGAGTCTGACAACAGTCGCACCACTTGTCCCGATTTTTGAACGTGCCGTCAGGAAAGAGAGTGCAGCCGTCGCTGGCAAAGTTGACAATGCCCCCCGCAGTGTGAGGAGGACGGATACCAACGCATGACGATAGAGTAAGCGCCAGCAGAGCAAATATTGCTCCGTGGAGGTAGCAGCGAGGAAGCGTTGGAAACAAATACATTCAGAAGGATCGCTGCCAGCGCAGACCGAGGAAATCGGGACCTATGATTGGCGCCAGGTTAGTTGCGTTTTCCGGCGTTACCGTAGCAAGATGTAGCTGTTTTACGCTAACGTCATGAGGCTGCCCGTGGTTCGGTTTTACGTAATAAAGCAAATTAAATTGAGTCCAGCTCCGCCTTGACAAAACAATCATGAGTGATATCTTTAACAACACTCGGAAAGAAAAACAGCATACAAACTCGAACAGGGAGGTGTTCTAAATGGCAGCCCAGACTGATGAAAAAGAGGCGAAAAGACTCGATGAACTGACCAGAGAAGCTGACATCTTGTTGGAGGATAAAGACTCTAAAAGGGATCTTAAAGAGAAACGGGGGGTTTTGAAGCAGACCCTGTATGTTGGCTCTAAAAAGCTGAAGCACGTTATCCCGAAAGGAAAACACATCTAGTCAGACGGTAACCTTGTTGCTGAAGCTGAGACATTAAAAGGAGCTGCTATCAATGACAACCGAAGATAGCCCCGATATCTGGAACTATGAGACCAACAGTAAACTTCACCAGACCATTCTTCAGGCCAGCATGGACGGCTTCTTGCTGGCTGATTCGGAGGGGCGTTTGCTGGAAGCTAATGATGCATATTGCCGGATGAGCGGCTATAGTATGCAGGAACTGCTGGCTATGCGCTTTATCGACCTGATGCCTTTTGAAACTACCTGCCGGACAACTGAACGCATCGAAAAAATTATAGTTCAGGGGAGCGACCGTTTCAAGTGTCAGCATCGTCGCAGAGATGGGAGCCTCTTCGACGTTGAAGTCAGTGGCCAGTACCATCTTGCAGAAGGGGGGCGGTTAGTAATATTTCTGCAAGACATCACCGAACACAAACAGAATTTCCAGCACATGGAAAACCTTGCACAGCGGCTCCAGTTGGCGGTCTCTTCTGCGAATTTGGGTGTTTGGGACAGGACTTTACATGACAATAAAATGGTTTGGAATGATCGCATGCTCGAGCTGTACGGCATTACACGTGAGGCATTTACCGGCAGCGTCGATTCATGGCTGAACGGACTGCATCCTGAGGACAAAGAGGCTGTGGTTACAGCATCTCAGGCCGCACTGAACGGAGAAAAAAAGTATGACACCGTCTTCCGTGTCTGCCATCCAGACGGTACTGTGAAGCATATCAAGGCAGACGGTCTGGTAATAAGGGGGACAGACGGCAAGGCAGAGCGTGTGATCGGCGTCAACGCCGACATAACTGAAATGAAACGCGCCGAAGAAGAAAAGGCCACACTTGAAGGTCAGCTCCTGCATCAAAACCGTTTGGCAGCCATGGGAGAGATGATCAACAATATAGCCCACCAATGGCGCCAACCGCTCAATGTTATAGGACTAATTCTACAAAACCTGCAGCTTTCCTTTGAGTCAGGCGAGGTTACCAAGGAAGTGTTGAACAGGGAGATAGATGAGGCAATGCAGGTTGTCCAGAATATGTCCAACAGCATAAACGACTTCAGCAACTTTTTCAGGCAGGACAAACAAAAGCATGAATTCATAATTGCCAAAGCAGTGACTCAGACCGTCGAGCTTATCACCCCCTCCCTGCAAAAAAATCACATTGAAATTGAATTGCTGCTGGATGAAAACATTACAGTATCCGGCTTTAAGAATGAATATATGCAGGCATTATTCAATATCGTTGCCAATGCCAAGGATGTCTTACTGGAGAGGCAGATTAAAGAACCACGGATCACCATCCGGGTATTCCGTGAAAACAATCTTTCGGTCGTCACCGTTCATGACAACGGCGGTGGCATCATTGACAGTATCCTTCCCAAGATTTTTGAACCTTATTTCTCCACGAAAGGGCCTGGCTACGGCACAGGCGTCGGCTTGTATATGTCGAAGGTGATTATTGATAAAAACATGGGCGGCAGGCTAACGGTGTCCAATATTCAGGGGGGCGCGGAATTTAGGGTCGAGCTGTAATTGACGTTCCCTGCTTTGATGCGGTCAAGACCACATAGCGGTTGCGACCATTATTTTTTGCCTGGTACATGGCCTGGTCCGCAAGGGCAACAAGTTGGCTCCCATCAGTCAGGACATGGTCAGTTGCCGATGTGACTCCAAGGCTCACCGTAACAAATTCGGAGGTGTCCGATGTGGCATGAGGCAGGGCAAGCTCAAGTACGGATTCAGCTATTCGCCCCGCCAGGGCTGCCGCTCCTTGGCAATCAGTATCAGGAAGAATGACAACAAATTCCTCTCCGCCGTAACGTGCCACGATATCAGTACCACGTTCAACCATAGCCTTGAGTGTACTGGCAATCTGCCGCAGGCAATTATCCCCGGCAAGATGACCATAGTGGTCGTTATAATTTTTGAAATGATCCACATCAATCATGATCAAGGATAATTGCGTGCCTGATCTTGTATGTCTAGAGAATTCAGCCTGTAAGAATGTGTCAAAAAACCCGCGATTGGACAGGCCCGTCAGGCTATCTGTCAGCGAATTGCGTTGGGCGAGGTCCCTTTCGGTCTCAAGCTGGCGAACCAATGTTTGAATCTGCTGCTCTGCCTTCTTGCGATTCGTAATATCCCTGACAATCAGGACCATCTGGACAGGATTTCCCTGTCGGTCGCGGATCAGGGAATTATTGACTTCGATGTCAAAGCAGGACCTGTCTTTACGGACGGCGCGGTATTCATTGGGACCGGGATAATTTTCGTGAATCATCTTTACAATATTGGCTCGTGCCCGTTCATGGTCTTCGGGGGCAATAAAGTCCATGACCGACATACCAGGTACTTCATCAGGATCATAGCCAAAAATTCTATTCGCTGCCTCTGAAACCATAATAATATTCCCTGAAAGATCAGCGATGGTGATGTCGTCGGGCGAAGCCATCAGGATGGTTTTATAGATCTCTTCGCTAGCCTCAAGTTCATGCGTTTTAGCGGTAAGTTCTTTTGCTGCTAACTGGCCGATCTCCCGAGCCATAATTCCAATTTCGTTGTTCGGATAGATGTATTCGTCACCGACCTGCTCATCTCCTGCTATCGCAGCCTTGATCTTCTTGCCAAGCTCAACCATCGGACGAGACAAACGTCTGCTCAGCAGAATACTTTGCGCAAGCCCCAGGACCACAGCAATGACACCGGTCAGGCCGACAAGAGACAGCACTTCCACAATGATCGGGCGAAGAATTTCTTTCTTATCGACCGCAGTCACGACTGTCCAGTCGGTTGAAGTAATGCGGTCGAAATGGGCAAAGTATTCCACATTGCCATTGTGGTATGTCAAGTCGCAGCCACTCTCTTGTTGGTGGATATCCTTTATTTCCGGAATCGATTTTCCGAGTACGGACTGGTCAGGATGTATGATGATTTTCCCGAACCTGTCAATTACAAAGCTGATTTCCGTTTTGTAATCGTCATGCTGTGCAATAAAGTGAATAACCTGATCGATTGAACAGTCAACAGTAACAGCGCCGCCATATCCGCCACCTGGCTGTTTCAACGCTTTGCTGGTTGAAACCAGCCACTCCTTTGTTTTGATCTCCCGATACGGCAGGCCGATCGACGTCCCGCTTTTGGCTGCCATCGCCGCCCGATACCAGGGCCGGGAGGCAGGATTAAATCCTGCGGGAGGCGTCCAGTCGTTTATCAGCATCAGACCATTTTCATAACCCGAATAAATATAGGTAATATTATTGTTGGCTTTGGTAATGGACCGGTACCCATCCAATATGCGCTGTCGGGCATCATCACCCAGCACCATTGCTCCTCTGATTTCCTTATTCTCTCCCAGCACCGCGATGGTGTTGATGATTTCAGTAAAATAGCCGTCAATGAAAAGAGCGACACCGTGATTGGTTCGGTTTATGAGGGCTCTCGCCTTGGATGTCTCGGAATGATACAGAAGGGCCGAGAGTAAAAACCCGAAGATCGTCATAACAATCAACGCTAAAAGAGTGCTGCTTTGAAATATCTCTCGCTTGATGCTGGATTTATGGGGTGAATTCCTGCTGTTGATAAAGGATCCCTTTTTCATGACTGGATTAATTTTATTATAATTATAACAGTTAATGGGGGATTATGCAAATTAGGTTCAGGTCTGGTATCTCCTTCCGTTGATTAAAAGTAGACAATAGGTGACACTTCCATAAACACCTCCAATAAAACCTCCTTTCCTCATCCGAGCCAAATAAAAAAAAGCCGGGTTATACGTTTGCAACCCTAAAGATGGTTTTAAACGGCAACCCGGCTGGCTTGGATAAGGAATGATTCGTAATACAACTACAACTATATAATTGATCATATCCAGAGAAAGATGAAGTCAACTTTCTCGGTTCCAAGTCCCGTTGGATTTCCGACTCCTGATTACTCAAGGTGTAACAATTAAATTCTATCCCGACAATTTTTTTTGTTAACAATTTCTTCTATATTAATTTATATTATTTAATTTACGTGCACTTTTCTTCTACAGCACAAGTCGAAGAAAGTGCGAATAAATCAGATAATGTCTGCTGAGATTCTTGTCTCAATTTGATACTTAACTGGCATTTTAGTGGTTATTAATAGTAACAATATCAGTAACTTATTAATTGGTATTATTTTTGCTGACAAGAAAATTAATTGCGAATGAACTCGGTCGGTATGTAAGATGAGGATGATTCTCATGGAGAAACCACAACAAGCAATAGCAATGAATAAAAACAGAAAGGAGGTGAAGATACGATTCGTGTTGGCAATCGTGTTCACGCTTACCATCATCATGTCAGGTTTCGCAACTGCGTGGGCGGCGGTGTCTCCTCGTTGGCGGGTTCGACTACTCGCCTAGTTTACTTGCCGGGGTTCCGGGTTTAACTGTTGACCTTCCAGCTCCGTGAAGAGCTTCTTCTCTTCCTGGTCACTCGAGGGAACGCTTCAGCAAACCGGAAGGTTCGGGATTCGATTTTCTGCATTGGTTTGTCTAGGAAACAGACGGACTTTATTCTGGTTCCGGGGTGTATCAAATCCCTAATCTGAACTATTAACTAGAATAAATTTTAAAGAAAACTGCCGGTAGATTAAGATTTATATTAGTCAATGAATCTCAATAGAGAAAGGAAACTCCCATGAGAAATTTCGCTACCACTGCCATGACAGTCATGACGATGGCACTGCTGTTGTCGATGGGAACGGTCCCCGTCCTTGCCGCTTCTGGTCCGGGTAGTAATAAGACTGCCTTGCAGGAGCGCAAAAGCCAGCACACAGTGGCAAAACGAAATGCTGCCGCAAAGGCCCTGAAAGCAAAGCTGAATAAGGACAAACAAGTCAAGAACGCGCCGCAAGCCACTCCGTCCGGAAAATAGTCAGTAACTCGGGTTTGTTTATTACGAATAAATAAGGAGATCTGACAATGAAACGCACCAATAACATCATGCGATTTGCCCTGACGCTGATGGTGTCATGCCTCTGGTCCGTCGCGGCTCTGGCTGCGACGGAAATCCAGATCCCCGGTTTCAGCAAACCGGTGCTGGATGGCCTGACCCAGCCGAGCAACGGAACCTGGGACAACATGATCCCCAACGCCCTGGCGGATTACTTCACCTATGTCCCGTACACGACTGCCGATGCCGTCAAGCTGGGCTTCCCGTCCACCTGCGGCAACCTGGCAAAGGGTGATACGGCCAGTACGGAAGACTGCTACACCATCACCGTGAAGCAGTTCCAACAGGCGCTGTCACTAAACGGCATCGGTCCTTTTACAGGTACCGGCCTGATCGGCTCGAACGGTCAAACATTGTCGACCAGAGTCTGGGGCTACGGTTCCGGAGGGACAAACTGGACCCTTCCCTACTATGACACAACAAAACCAGGTGTTGTTGCCGGCACCCCGGTTACCGGCAATGCCCCAGTTTTTTTTGCTGCCACCGGTATCTGGCATTTTCCGGCGCCGACCATCAAGGGAACCTTTGGCCGTCCGATCCGCGTACAGTGGCTGAACGAGCTCCCCAACGAGGCGCCAACCGGCCTTGACCCGTCAGTAGACTGCGGCCCCAACGCCCCCAACTGCTACCCCTACAACCGTATTACCACCCATGTGCACGGTGCCCATGTCGGCCCCGAAAGTGACGGACTTGCCAGCGCCTGGTTTACCCCAGATTTCACCATCGTTGGCGAAGATTTCGTCTCCACCCGCCAGCACGGCCCGGAGGGGACCTACCTCTATCCCATGGATCAGGAGGCCAGCACCATCTGGTACCATGACCACGCCATGGGGAGCACCCACAACAACACCAATATGGGGATGGCCGGGTTCTTCCCGATCACCGACAGCAACGAACAGCATCTCATTGCCGCCAACATCCTGCCAACCGGCGCTTATGAACTCGGCTTCGCCCTGCAGGACAGCCACTTTGATGCCGCCACCGGTAACATGGTCATGCCCGACTATCCGATTTATGACCTGAATGTCGCCGGTTGCACCTTTGATGTCAACGGTCTGCCTGACCCCGCCACCTGTCCGATGATCCCCTGGATGATGGGCCCTGACGGGACGCACCTGATCCCTTACAACGACCCTACCAATCTCACTCCGCCTCTTGGCGGCACCAGCGCCACACTCGAGTACTTTGGCAATGTCCCGGTGGTTAACGGAGTTGTCTACGGCAACTATTCCGTTGAACCCCGAGTCTAACGCATGCGCTTCATCGGCGGTACCGATTCCCGCACCTGGGTCATGCAACTGGTGCGTACCGACACCGGCGCAGTGATTCCGTTCTGGCAGATTGGCACTGAACAGGGACTCCTGAATCACCCGGTACAGCGCGAGGAAATGGACCTGATGCCGGGCGAACGCCTTGACGTGCTCGTTGATTTTACCGGCATTCCGGTCGGCACTCGCGTGATGATGAAAAACCTGGGCAACGATGACCCCTGGCCCGGTTACTTTGACTACATCGCCAACAAGCTGGGCGGTACCTGGCCCCCTTCGGAGACAATTCCCGAGATCATGGCCTTTGATGTTGTCTCGATGCCTCTTGGTCCTGATGGAATAAATCCTGTAACAGATAACATCAGCAGACCGGCTGTAACTAACAGTCTGCGACCTCTCATTGCCCCGATCCCGGCAGCCGGCGCTGTTCCGCCGGGCGGCATCCAGAATACCCGCGTGGTATCACTGATGGAGATAACCGACGGATATGGCCGCACCATGCCAACCATTGACTCCCGAGGCTTCAAACCGCCAGGCGTCCCGCTCACCGAAATAATTAAGCTGTACGACACTGAGCAGTGGGACATCGTCAACACCACCGTTGATGCCCATCCAATGCACCTGCACCAGGTTGCTTTCAAGGTCATCGACCGCCAGGCCCTTGTGGTGGATCCTGACGGAACTGTTTCCAGTTTTACCCCCCCCAATGATGACATCATCAACCAGGTGTTCACTCCGCCCAGCTATACGGTTGACCCCGCCAGCAGTCCCATCCCGCCCAATGCATGGGACGACGGCTGGAAAGATACCGTTGCCACACCTCCCGGATATGTAACCCGCGTCTGGGCACGATTTGACCTCACCGGCGAGTACGTGTGGCACTGCCACATTCTCAGCCATGAAGAGCACGATATGATGCGCAACTTCATCGTTACCGATGCCAATTTCAGTGCTCCGGCCCCGGCCAAACTGACAGTGCCTGCAACCAGCAGCACCGGCGGCAGCTACATTGTCAGCTGGGTAGGCACCGCAATCCCCGGTGTTGTCTACGAACTGCAGGAAGCTACCGACAGCGCTTTTGCCACAGCAACCACCGTGCAGAACAGTGCGGCGCCAAGATTTGTGACAACTAAAACGTCAAATAACACCTTCTACTATCGTGTACGCGCTCTGCCGCCGGAGACATCCAGGTTCACCACCAGTGCCTGGAAAACGGCAGCAAATCCTGTCAGTGTGCAGCTACCAGTGGTCATTACAACGGCTGCTCTGCCTGCCGCAACAGTGAATGCGCCGTACAGCACTGCTTTAACTGCACTTAACGGTTTTGCCCCATACACCTGGTCTGTCACCGGATTACCTGCCAGTCTGACGATGAGTGCAGTCGGCGTCCTCAGCGGGACTCCTACTCCTGCCGATGTACCGACTGGTGCATCAGCAACCTACCCTGTGACGATCACGGTTAAGGACAGTCTCACCCCGGCAACATCGGTAACTGTTGTCATTAATCTGATCATCAACCAGGTACTGCCTGCAGCTCCTTCCGCGTTGACAGCTTCGGCTACAAGGATCAGCGGCAAAATTTTACTTGGCACTGTTACTCTGAAATGGGTTGATAATGCCAACAACGAGACAGGTTTCCAGATACAGCAAGCTTTTACCCCTTTGTTTTTATCACCGAAGACCTTTTCTGTTGGGGCTAACACTTCAATGCTTACCCAGAAGGTACTAAGAAAAATAACCTATTACTACCGTGTCCGGGCTATCAACGCCAAAGGGAACTCTGCCTGGAGCAATATTGTAAAGGTAACGTCTCCGTAGGTTTTACAAAACCATAATATTTTCAGGGAACTTGCTGAGATGAAGTCTCTGAACAACCAACTCCCCCTGACAAATCATAGTCAGGGGGAGTTGGATTTAAGATTTACCCCTATATAGCAGGCAAAATGCTCCACTATTGTAACTGAACTAACTTACGTTCAAGGATACCTATCATGCATTGTCTGCATATTCCTACATCGCTCAAACTTACCGGAATCAGCGTTACAGCGGTCTGCCTCCTTGCGCTGCTCTCCCTTCTGCCATTGACCGTCTGGAGTGCAGGCACCGGGGACGCTCCACTACCCCCGCCGGAAGAGGTTGTCCGGCTGGGGGAGAAAATGTACCGTGACGGCTTGTTCCCGTCGGGTGGTGAAGTCCAGGCCGTCATCAGGGACGATGTTCAGGTCAACAGCGCTTCCTTCAGTTGCGTCAGCTGTCATTTACGGAGCGGCATCGGCTCCATCGAGGGGCAAATTCTCTCACCGCCGACCAACGGTTTAAAACTCTACAAACCGTATTACCAGTACAACCCGGTCTTTCCGGAGCCGAACAAACCGCCTCCCAAGAACATGATGGATCGGCCCGGTGCCAAGCCTTTGTATCGCCCCGCCTACACCGACGAAACGCTGGCCGCGGTAATACGCTTCGGCGTAAATCCCTCTAAACGCGAGCTTAACCCGGTCATGCCGCGCTACCTGCTTGACGACCGCGACATGAGCATTCTGATCGCCTATCTGAAGACCCTCTCCGCCGAGCACTCCCCCGGTGTTTCAAAGAAGGAGATCCGCTTTGCAACGGTTATCGCCGGTGACGTCCCGACGGAACGTCGCAGTGAAATGCTCGCCATTCTGGATGCCGTGATAAAGAATCACAATACCAAGGCAAAAAAAAGAAACAAGAATATCAATCTTGGTGGCAATCGCTATGTAGAAGCCAGTTTCAACTACCCCTTTTTCACACTGTCGCGCTGGGAGTTGACCGGCCCTCCGGCGACCTGGCGCGCTCAACTTGATGAATATTACCGCAAGGAGCCCGTATTTGCCCTGTTGGGAGGGATGGCTGCAGGCAGTTGGCAGCCGATGCACGAGTTCAGCGAACAAAACAAAATTCCCTGCCTGCTGCCAGTTACCGACCTGCCGGTGATCTCCGAAAGCGACTGGTATACCCTTTATCTTTCCCGGGGTGCCTGGCAGGAGGGAGACAGTGCTGCACGCTACCTTCATCGCATTGCCGAGTTACCTCAGGATACCAGTGTGCTGCAGATTATTGAGGATTCTGCCACGTCACGGGCAGTTGCTGCCGGGTTCGCCGGAGCGTGGCAGGAATTGATGCGACTGCCGCCGGTTACCGTCAAACTGGGCCATCGTGAACAGTTATCCCCGACGGCTCTACGGCAGCTGCTCCGGAAGGAGAAACCTGACGTCATCCTGCTCTGGACCTCAGGCCAGACCGGAGCCATACTTTCGGAACTGGCGGTTGGGCCGGAGGTGCCGAAACGGGTGCATGTTTCTTCGACCCTTCTTAATCACCGTTTAGTGGAGATTCCGGATAGAGCACGCCTTTTTACCTTTATCAGCTACCCCTATCGAATCGATGAAGTAAAAGAACCGTTTCACGTCAATGCCCGCGCCTGGCTGAAGAAAAATGCAGCCCCGGTCACTGATCAAAGAATCTCAGCGAACCTGTTTACCTTGACCAAGGTTCTTCTGGAGCCGTTCCAAGTAGTAAAAAGAGACTTCAATCCGGCCGGGCAGGGGAACGGACTGGTCATAATGGAGGAGCAGTTCGAAATGATGATGCACGTCAGGCGCAATTACTATCGGGACTACCTGCTTGATGTAATTGACATGATGGCCGATACCAAGAGCCTGGCGTTTGAACGGGTCAGTTTCGGCCCTGGTCAGCGATACATCTCGAAAGGGTGCTATATCATCAAACTGTCACCCGGCGACAAACCTAATCTCATAAGGGAAAGTGATTGGGTAATTCACTGAAAACGGAGTATTTGAAATGAGACACTATGCTCGAATAGCCGTTGCACTCTGCCTGCTGATCGTAGCTTTGCCGGCGTTGGTTCCGGTCCAGGCCCGGGCAGAAAGCAAGCAATACAAACGTAGCGTCGAAGGTTACCAGATGCCGGATGTGACGCTAATCAACCAGGAGGGGAAGAACGTCCGCCTGAAAAACCTGGTAGAGTCGGGTAAGCCGGTTATCGTTGATTTCATCTACGGTACCTGCACGACCATCTGTCCTGTTCTCTCGGCCTGTTACATCAGTCTGCAGAACAAGCTTGGCGCGAACACGCCGAAGGTGCATCTGGTATCCATCTCCATCGATCCGGAAAATGATTCACCCCGGGTGATGCGCGACTACCTCAAACGCTATCGGGCAAAGACGGGGTGGGATTTTCTTACCGGCAGCCGCAAAGATATTGATGCTGTCATGAGGGGATTTGATGCGTACATCCCCAATAAAATGTCCCACTATGCCGTGACCTTCATCCATAAGCCCGGTGGGAACAGCTGGATACGGATTAACGGCATTACGAGCACCTCTGAGTTCATCGAAGAAATAAAGAAAGCCGACATATCGTTTTAGTCACCTGAAATGCCTCCACATACAGGAGGTAGCGCCACCGTGAAGAAGACAGTCGTCTTTCTTACCCCGCTAACCGTTTTTTGAGCGGATTTTTCCATTCGCAATAATCTATTCTCGATTCTCAATATATAAAAAAAACTGACATCATTCGCTGAACTTATGTAAACTATTTGCGGTGTATATATTGATTGCTACAAATAAATTCGTAATATGCATATTCTGCATATTGTTTTTTGGGAGAGGTCAGACGGTCAGACGGTCTTTTCCGAGGTGCTTTTTCACAGTCCCAGCAGAAATTTTGCTACAGGAATGCACTGAACCTTGCCACCAGCGGCATCAATTACATCTTCATAGTCGTTGGTCACCAGTATCGATTCTGCCGCTTCATGGCCTTCCAGCGGTTTCTGGAAACAAGCCAACTCCCGATCCGGTATGCTGGTCGCTGATACGTCGTCGTACCAGACTTGAATCCGCTTGGTGATCCTCATCCCCTCCTTGACCACAAAGTCAGTATCGCTGCCTTCAGAGTGATAATAGACTTCCTCATGAAGCCGCTTCAGGTGACAAAAAACTACGTTTTCCACCAGCCAGCCCATATCTTCGGAAAACGCGAAGGCGATCCGGTTGCGCAGCCCGGTATCGATGGCATACGGCTTGAATCCAGCCCTCATGGTGCTCTTGAGCGAATAGGAGAACATCTGCAGCTGAAACAGCAGATAGCTTTCCATGATGGCCGATACATAGTTTTCGGTCTTGTCCTGGGAGATAGTGAAATTATTCTTCAGCTTGGTGATGCTGGTCAGTTTGGCGACGTTGGTCAATAGGTACACCGCCAGATTGCGCAGGTTGGACACGTCCCTGATCTCGTAGCGGGTAACAATGTCCCGGTAAAGCAGATCCTCAAAATAGTTCTTTAGCAGGAGTTCTTTGTCATCGGTTGATTCCCTCAGCACCACTTCCGGGAATCCGCCGTACTTTAGGTAATCACTGAACGATTTTCTGACAGTTGCTTTCCGGGCAGTATAGTCAAGCTCGGTCCCCACTTCCAGATTACCGAACCGCAAAAATTCCTGAAACGAAAGCGGGTAGACTTCGAACGACACATGCCTGCCTGTCAGCTTGGTGCCGATCTCGCGGGAGAGCATCTGTGACGATGAGCCGGTGACGAATATCTTGATATCCTCTGTTTCACTGCGCCCCCGAACCCAACTCTCCCAGCCGGGTACGTTCTGGACTTCATCCACGAAGAGCCAGCATTTCCCTTCCGGTTGCACTCGATCCCGGTAAGTTCGATATATCTGCTCCAGCAGCTCCACGGAGTATTCGGAGGAGAACAGCGGTTCTTCCAGGTTGACCCGCAGGATCGAAGTTGGCTGCACATTACGGGCTAGCAGCTCCCGAATCACCTGCGCCATAAGGGTTGACTTGCCGCAGCGACGCACCCCTTTGAGGACAACAACTTCTTTGGAGTCAAGCTGCCCGAGGCAGTTAGGGAGAAGGTCTCTCTTGATACCTGCATCAATGTCACCAGTGGTCCAATAGCGATTGTAGGATGAGAGGATCTCGTAGAGTTTGGTCGATTGCATGGTGTACCACCGGTATACTTAATGTTTAGGCTGATTTTATAACCGGTATATCGGTGAGTCAAGCGTTATCCGGATTTACCGGAAAAACCTTGAATTTGTGAAAAACTATTTATGCATAAAATGTGCATAATTTGGGTACAACTTGCCAGCACTTTATGCATGAATGATGCACAACTTATGCATTAATGATGCACAACTTGGGTGCTTTATCTGGGGTAATCGTAAGGCGGAGGAGATAAAAAAACGTGATATTATTCTCCTTTTGGAAAGTATCGTTGATCGTGGCACACCGGCCATGTCTACCCGGTCACCATTATGGAAAAAAGTGTGGTTATTAAGTGGCTGTAGATACACCAACACCGTCGCTGTTTATCAATGCAATTCTTAATCACCAAATACGATCAGACAGCATTAACCTGGTAGGTTGTTTTTTAAAATCAACTCTCACCTGACAACCCTAAAAAGTATGAATAAAGTATGAATTAATTGCAGATATCAAAAAAGCACCTGCAAAATATACTTGCAAGTGCCTGTTGTTATTGGCGTCCCCTAGCGGACGCACTTAGAACTTTTTCTTTATAACATGATAAGGCACACCGGCTCGGCGGGGGGGCCGCTGACAGGTGCTGCCGTTGGTTGGATATTCGGTGTTCTCGGTGTTGCTTTGTTCATGGTGTCTGACGCTGTGGGCAGGTTTAGGCGGCGCAAAGCTTTTTAGTTCGTCCGGTTGAGTGCGATGGTGCGCGGTCTGCTCGTTTTGACTGCTCCTTTTCAATATCTAAAAGAGCCTCTGGATGACGGGATGCTACCCGCAAAAGCACACGTGCCGGGCCTTCCGGTTTACGTCGTCCCTGTTCCCAGTTTCTCAATGTTCCTACACTGATTCCCACAAGGTCTGCAAACTTATCTTGTGAAAGCCCAAATTGCTCACGTAAAGCGCGAACCTCGGTTTCTGGGAATTCAAATGTTCGAGAGGGCTGCATTGTGCCTTTCATTATCTCTGCGCCTTGCTTCACGCTTGCCAGCAGTTCATGAAAAAGTTCATCGTTCATGATATTCCTCCTCAACGATCTTTTTGAGTTGTTTAAGTTGATCTTGTGTAAGGTTCTCCTGCACATTTTTCGGATACATGAACAACAGCAGAATAGTACCTCTCTCTATAAACCAGTAGTAGATTACTCTTGCTCCCCCGCTTTTGCCCCGTCCTTCCAAGCCCCATCTTACTTTACGGAGTCCACCGCCGTCGGGAATAACTTTCCCGGCATCAGGTCGCTCCAGTAATGCCGCCTGAAACAGACGATATTCCTCGTCCGATAGGTTGGATAAAAGCTGCTTGGTAAATATGGGGGTTTCGATAATGATCACGAGATAACTATACGTCATTGACGCAGTCAATGCAACGGAGAATTTTTAAATCTTTCCGGGCCATATTCCCCGAAGCTTGCTTCGATGAGAGAAGACCATTAATGCTTGATACTGTCGCCCAGCGATAGCTTTTGCAGTAAATGTGATTTCGTATAAGCAGGTCAAGATTCTAATCTTATCCATAATATCAGAAGGTTGTCTAGGGTATGTTGGCGAAGTAGGACGAATTTATTTTTTTGCTGAATAAGTGAATTTAAGGCCGTTTTGAAATTTCTTGCGCTCAGTTTTGCAGTTTCGGAAAAAGGGGAATTGTCAGTATTCTTCTTGTATTCCTAAAATCACGGTAGGTGCTAACAGATCAAGGTCTTTTCCCATACCAGACAACCCGGCCGATAACATTTAAGTTATCTACTTGATCAATCGGTATAATCTCTGGTTCATAGATATTATTATCAGATTTAATAACCACAGTCCCGTCAAGTTTACACTGCACTCGTTTTATCTGAAGTGATCCCCAAAATTGAACTACATACATTGAGTTAGTCACAATATTTTTAGAAGTGGTGTCAATTAGCACCAAATCGCCTTCAGAGAGGGTTGGGACCATGCTATCGCCCTTTACTCTAATCAGCAGCAAGTTTTCTGCGGAAACCCCAAGAAATTTTTTTATCCAGTCTTCATTGAACCCTATGTAATCAACAACTTGCTCGTTTTGATTGATTAAACCCTCTGTGGATATGGAAGTATCAAGGCTTGGTACGTTGACATAGCCTTCTGCTCTCATATCAAAACCATTAAGCATAATATCCTTGACCGGCACTACTTGGCAGAGTTCTGGTCTCCACTTCTCACCCTCTCCTAATAATAGCCAATCAAGCGAACACCCCGTTTTCCCGGCTATTAACTGTAGCACATCTCCTTTAGGTGCAGTCCCATCATTCCACATCCTATTAAATACCCCAGGGGTCAAGCCAATCTTGCTTGCCCAAGGAAATGGTTTTTCATTGCCAACCAATTCCTCAAGACGCGATCTGAAATTTGTAGTTTTGTTTTCGTGTTTCATTGTGAACTCCGAAAAACGAACTACGAAAACTCTCTCTTTTCGAAGTTCAATTTAGTAATAAAAAACATAGTGTTACTGATGCCAACCATTTAATAAAATAATAAACTACGATAATATAAAAAATATCTTGATTTTATTTCGAAAACGTAGTAATTTTGATTTATGGATTTTGTAAAGCGTAGTTTACAGGGTCAGTTAAAAAAGTCAACACATAGATTCCAAAGACAGGGCTGTAATTTTAGCAGACTTTAGAAAATAGTAATCGTAGAAAATCGTTTTTGTTGGTTTGATAGATTTTTTTGAGTACTGGCAGGCGGAAGTCTGTAACTTGCTAGAATATATCGTAAAGATTATTCAGGATAAATGACGGTCTACCCAGAAATGCCAAAGAGCTTTTTTGCGATCAGCCAAACTTTAGCAAGCGGAGATTACGATGATGGCTGCCAAACCAGTGAGAAGACGACCGGCAAAAACTACAAGCCTTCGACAGAATATGTGGCGTTCCATGCGGATTATGAAGCGGTTCAATATTCCGGACATCCTTCGGACTGTGCCAGGGGCAACCTTGACAAATGCATACAAGTATTTTTACCGCTTGGAAAAAGCTGGAATCATAAAGAAGGTCGGTCGCTATGTATCTGGCCGTACTGGTGAATTTCAGCAGTATGCCTTGTTGCTGGGTGATGCGCCGGTGATGCCTGTACTTGGTTACGGCAAAGGGTCTGACGTGCCGCAGTTCAATACTCCAGGAGGTGAAGCATGACCCCAATGGGCTACAAAGTACCGATAAGAGCAGTCCGTAAAAAAATACGATGCAGTTTGGCAGTATCTTGAGACAGTTGAAGAATATGAAACCATAGAAAAACTTAGAGCCACGCTTGTCTGTCACCGGCAACCTGAAAGAGGCATTTTCTTGGCCGTTTGAAATTGTTTCTTC
>JAFLLC010000170.1 GCA_019162745.1 Deltaproteobacteria bacterium
TGGCTTATAAAATGAGTTGCTTTTTATAAAAAAAAGACTTTTCTGTCAGGCACTAAGTAGTAATATCCGGATGTGTAGATCAGGCTAATATTACTGCTTGTTATGTTGCTAAACATTTGGGATTTTCTGCTCCCTATACATATGAGACAGCATTGACCTACAATTTCATGCGTTTTGTACAGCTCAATAAGAAAGTCTATGTTGTTTTTCTGGGATAACAACGCCCTATAGCACCTATTAATGAATATTATTACCAAAAATATGTCAAAGTACGGTGATTTAGTGGCTCAAGGATGATCAGTGCTGACTTGCTCTACGCATGCAATATTGCAAAATTCAGTTTTTTGAGGTTCCCTTAAGATTGCCGTTGTATCTCTTGAGATATTTACTGAAATTGATGCTGCAGCAAATGTTCCAGTAGCTGAGAGAAAATGCTTTTTCCGGTGTTCATGCTTCATTCCTTTGTTATGAGATGTGGAATATTCCAAGATAACCGGTGGTTTCAAATCGATAATGGAAAAAGAACAATAAGGTGTTTAAAAATAAGACTTATTAAGGATTTATTTTTCGGTAACCGCTCACCAGTGTATTAGATTATAAAATAATGGCTAAGGATTGTATTTCAAAAAAGTTGTTAGTTCTGGGGGGGGTCGCCCAGCTTTGTGGGGTAATTGAAGGTGCTCAGCAGTATGGGTATTATGTAATAGTTGTAGATAATATAGAAGGTTCACCGGGGAAAAAAATTGCGGATGAAAGCCACCTTATCTCAATCACAGATGTAAATGCAATTGTTGATCTTTGTCGTCAGCGAGACGTAGATGGGGTTATGAATTATTGCATTGATCCTGCCCAAAAGCCTTATCAAAGAATTTGTCAAGAGTTAAATCTACCCTGTTACGGGACAAAGCTGCAGTTTGATATTTTATCGAATAAAGATATGTTCAAGGAGATATGTGTTGAATACGGCGTTGATGTGGTTCCTGAATATCAAATTGATGATATGTTCTCAGAGGAGGGTTTAAGTGGGGTACAATTTCCTGTGGTTGTCAAACCGGCTGATGGTAGGGCGTCAAAAGGGTTAACTATCTGTTTAAGAAAAGAGGATATTACTGTTGCTTATGAGAAGGCGCTTGATTACTCTATCAGAAAAGTCGTTAAGTTTGAGCAGTATTTGCGCTGCCCAGAATTGTGCGCCAAGTATTTTGTTTGTGATGGTGAGATATTTTTGACGGCTTTTTCAGATACGCATACGTGTTATATTGGGAATGACAGGGTATATATTCATGGGAAATCTTATCCTTCAAAGTATTACGATTTATTCAAGAGTACTGCTGATGAAAAGTTGAGAAACTTAATTCGTGGGATTGGTATAAAGAACGGCCCTTTATCATTTACCGGTTTTATAGATGGTGATAAATTTCGTTTCTTTGATCCTTCGTTTCGAATGGGTGGTGGACAGGAGTGGGCTACGATTGAAGCCGCTACTAAAATAAATATAGCTGATTGTTTAACTCGGTTTGCTATGACTGGTACGATGGGTGATGTAGATGTGCTCAGGGTTTTGGATCATGGTTTTTCTAATAAGTTTTCAATCACAGTTCAGGTTTTGGTTAAGTTGGGCAGGATCGCAAAGATAAAAGGCATTGATGACGTTATGGCACTTGATTCAGTTGTTGGATACCATATGTCTCATTTTGAAGGAGATTGTGTTGTAAATGCTTCTACATCTGATCAAGTACTGCTGCGTGTTATGATGGTAGCGGAGTGTCCTGAAGCTTTGAAGAATGATTATGTGAAGTTTCAGGAGAGTCTTGTTGTTTTAGGAGATGACGGCGAAAGTATGTTGCTTCCTTATTTTGCTTATTAATCACTTACAGTCTAATTCCGCGAAGCTTATTTTCGTAAAAGAAAAATCTGCATATGAATTCATACTCCACTGCTTGCGGCGGGGGAGTTGATTGGAATATTGTCGGGCGCCTCTATTTATTCCTGAATGATATATCTTTTTAAAAGTAATAGGCTAGTAATTATTAAAACTATCAAAAATCGTATCTTACAGCAGTTTCCATTATTCTGACTCTGCTGCCACGAAAACATCATTTCCGACTTGTCTGAACTTTTTGATGAAAGATTCTATCTCGAACGTCTCACCCAACTCAAAGACCCATTGGTGAAACTGGAGCAATACATCGAGTGGAAAATATTTCATCCGATTCTCGATGTTGTTTTCAACAAACCAGAGAAGCATAGCAATGCCGGAAGACCGCCTTTTGATCGAGTCATGATGTTCAAGGTTCTTATCCTCCAGAGCCAGTACAGCCTTCCCGACAAGTCGGGAAAGATGGAATTTCAAATCACTGACAGACTGAGCTTCTAACGGTTTCTGGGGCTCAAATCAAGTGACAGGGTCCCGGACAGCAAGACCATCTGGAAGTTCCGTGAAACTCTGATCCAGGTAGACATTATTAAGCCTGGTTTTATCGGTTCAATCAAGCCTTGGACGACCAGAGTATCTTTGCCAAAACCGGGCAGATTGTTGATGCGAGCTTTGTTGAAGTACCACGGCAGCGCAACACTCGGCAAGAGAACATGTAGATCAAACAGGGCGAAATCCATGAAGCATGGAAAACCAAGCTCAACGCTTCGCCAGAAAGATCGTGATGTCCCGATAAGTCGGGAACCAAGAAAAACAAGATGTCTTTCTACGTCTATAAGAACTACATCAAGACCGACAAGGAAACAAAGTTCATCAGTGACTACATGGTAACCGATGCGCCCCGACATTGTCGGGGCTCTAAGGAACTGGAAACGCTGATCGACAACGATGATTGCTGGGCAAAAGCTCTACGGTAACGCAGCATACATCGGGCAGAATGAATGTATCGAATCATGCTATATGCAGAGAGCGAAATCCATGAAAAAGCTACAAGGAACCACAAGCTCACTGCCGCCCAGAAAGAATCGAGAGATATCGAAGGTTCGTTCCAGAGTCGAACATGTTTTTGGCTTTATGACCAATACCATGAAAGCCATGACAATAAAAACCATAGGCTATGTTAGGGCAACAACTAAAATTGGATTGGCCAACCTGACCTATAACCTCATGCGCTGTGTGCAGCTGAAAAAGATAGTCTATGCCGTTTTCTTGCGATAAGTACGCTCTATAGAAACTGTTACAAGGATTTATTGCATGAAATTTGTCAAAGAACGTTGATTTTTCAATCAGATACGATCTTGGCTGATACTATCATTTAATGGAATATTGCAAAACTCGATTTTTCGAGGTTCCCTGTCAATTATTATCTTAATGTAATATGGTATACTCGCTTGCTATTGATTCATTATATTTTAAAGATATGTTCGGAACAAGTGCGATGCGCTCGCTTTTTTCGGATGAGTGCCGTTTTCGGAGTTGGCTTGAAACAGAAGTTGCTCTTGCTCGTGCCGAGTCTCTACTTGGATTGATTCCTGAAGGTGTGGCTGAGAAAATTGCAGAAGTAGCAAAGGTAGAACTGCTTGATGTTGCGGTAATGAAAGAGGAGTATGAGAAGGTCGGCTTTCCCATTCTGCCACTCGTGCATCAACTGGCTAAAATCTGCGATCCTGAGTCAGCAAAATATATTCATTGGGGTGCCACTACTCAGGATATCATTGATACCGGAATGGTTTTGCAGATGCGAGCAGGTTTGTGTTTGATTGAGCAGGATATTGATCAGTTGATCAATTCATTGGCAAATCTGGCACAAAAGCACCGTGATACGGTTATGGTCGGTCGAACATTTCAGCAACATGCCGCTCCCATTACCTTCGGCTTCAAGGTAGCGGTATGGCTTGATGAGGTGCTTCGTCACCGAGAGCGTCTGTCTGAAGTGAAACGACGAGCGCTTGTATGTCAATTTGGTGGTGCTGTTGGTACGTTGTCTACTTTGGGCAAGGATGGGCTTGCCGTGCTTAAGGAATTATCAAAGGAATTGAAGCTTGAAGAACCTGCTATTTCATGGCATACAGCAAGAGACGGTTGGGCTGAGCTGATTTTCTGGTTATCGATGCTCTGCACTACCCTTACTAAAATAGCATCCGAGGTTGCCTCGCTCATGCGTACGGAAGTAGACGAAGTCCGTGAGCCCTATCAGCAGGGTCGAGGTGGTAGCAGTACCATGCCGCAGAAACGTAATCCGGTGTCATGTCCAATTATCATTGCCATTGGTAACCGGATGAGAGACTGTGTCAGTTCTCAACTCAATGCTATGGTTCAGGATCACGAGCGTTCTGTAGCTACTCAGCCATTGGAGTGGTTGATCATTCCAGAAGCTTTTGTGCTGACTTCCGGTAGTCTCAAGCACACAAACCATATGCTTGCTGGGCTTATTGTCAATGAGGAGAGAATGCGTGAAAATCTTGAAATGGGTGGAGGATTGCTTATGGCTGAGGCAGTGATGATGGGATTAGCAACCCACATAGGCCGCACTGCAGCTCATAAACTCGTGCAGGTGGTCTCTAATCGTGCAATTGATAAAGGTCTTACGCTTCGGGAAGCGTTGTTACAGGAGCCTGGAGTGACGAGTATTTTAAAAGAAATCGAAATTGATCAGTTGCTTGATCCAGCAAACTACATCGGTTCTGCCGGTGAAATGGTAGATGCGGTGCTGGCAAGAGCTAAGGCACAGGGAGGTCAAGCATGAGCAAACGCTGGACAATAAGACCAAAAGGTTCGACTTGGGGCGATTGGGGTGAGCATGACCAATTGGGGCGCTTAAATCTTATCGGGCCCGAACAGGTAAGGAAAGCTGCAAGTGTGGTTAGTGAGGGACGCACCTTTTGTCTGAGTTTGCCTCTTGATTATCCCGGTGGAAATGTATTGAGCCCTGTACGTTTTCCCCCTGTACTACGGCCGGTAATTCGCAATGAAGTACCATACTACAATTATGAGTGGCGGGATTTCGATTCTCGCTTGACCGATATCGCTTCAGATGACTCTGTTGTACTCTACACTCAGTATTCAACGCAATGGGACAGTCTGGCTCATCGCGGTTCATTGTTTGATGCTAATGGCTCTGGAGAGTCAAAGCCGGTATATTACAACGGTTTTAGAGCTGGTGCAGATGTAACTATGTCAGAAGAGCAAGCTGTATTTGCAGGATCATTGGGAATAGAGAATATGGCATTTCACTGTGTACAGGGTCGCGGTGTGCTTATTGATCTGTATTCACATTTTGGTGAGTTCCCACGCAAGGAAGTCGGTTACGAGGATTTGATGAAAGTCATGGATGCAGATGGCGTCATTGTTGAGCCAGGAGATATATTGTGCCTTTGGACAGGGCTCGATAGAATGATTATGCGCATGGAAGGTCATCCTGATTCAAGTTTACATAATGCATGCGCAGTGCTTGATGGATGGGATTCCCGCTTGTTGCAATGGATATCTGAGAGCGGTGTCGCTGCAATCGCCTCCGATAATTTGGCTGTTGAAGCTACCCGTAAACCTATTCCAGATGGATACCACGGTAGTAGCCTTCCGCTTCATGAGCATTGTCTTTTTAAATTAGGAGTGCATCTGGGAGAATTATGGTATTTTGCTGAGTTGGCTGAATGGTTGCGTAATAATGGAAGGTCACGTTTTTTATTAACAGCACCACCGTTACGATTAACTGGTGCCGTAGGTTCACCGGTAACGCCTGTTGCTACGGTTTAACATTCTTTAAGGTATTCATAAGATAATTCTGATGAGGGAAAAAAGTTACGCTCCTGTGTTTGTGACCGTTTATGATCGGCCAGCACATTTTAAGAAGTGCATAGACTCATTAAAAAATAATGTCGGTGCTTCCGAGACGACATTATTTGTGTCTTCAGATGGTGCAAGAGATGAAAGAAGCAAGGAAAAAGTTGCAATAGTCCGCGATTATATAAAAACTATTTCTGGTTTTAAAAGAGTAGTTGCTTTTACTCCAGAGGAGAATACAAGAGGTTTGATCAAAAAAGAAGTTCGTAATCGGGTGCAGGAATTTTCAGATCGTTATATTTGCTCGGAAGATGACAACATATTTTCGCCTTATTTTCTTTCGTATATGAACAAGGCACTTGACTTATATGAGGATGATGATCGTATAAGATCAATTTCCGGATATATGTATCCGGGATTTCCAGCCCAAGAGTTGAGACCGATATTAATTCAAGCTCACGCTGGTTGGGGAGTGGGTTACTGGCGCGATAGGGATATTATTTCCGGTATAGATCAAAAAGCGTTTGCTCAAGAAATATTTGCTAATCGAGAATTATTTACAAAAATAAATAATAGCTTGCCTCACATGGCCCCAAAGCTCAAGCAAATGGCAGAGGGTCGACTAATTGCTGGTGATGTTATACGATCCGCATTATTGTTTAAGCATGACTGGTACAGCGTGTCCCCTTCAATCTCGTTAGTGCGAAATATTGGTCACGATGGTACTGGTGTTCATGGTGGTATTAGTGAACGATATGTTAATCAAGAAATCTGCAATACTGAAATTAGTTTTAATGGAATTTTCCATTTAGAGCTTAATGCCTTGTACCAAGACTGGATTTACAAGTATTTTGGCGGTTGGCCCGCAGCGTTGAGAAATGAACTGATTTATTTAGAGAAGAATGCCTCTAATGAGATATTATGCAGATTATGGCAGCTTACTTATAAATCCGTGCGTTTCCCGGGGCGAGTTGTGGGTTGTTTGCTGCCCCGCATTAAACAACGATGGCCTTAAGCAGTAGTAAAACTTAAGTATAAATAAGCTTTTGCAGATCTTCATTCTGCTCAACCGGATTTGATCAAATTGATTTTATATGTTTATGATGAAGTCAAATAACAGAATATAATTGAGCGAAGATGTTCTGAGCCGGCCCAGTCAACCTACAAAAATTGGTATCATCCTCTGATCTGTTATTGTTATTCACCTTTTCGATCTTCCTTTTGCCTGTAAAACAGCAGGTATTGGAGTTCTGCGTGATATATGTACTTTACAATTACAGCTTTTCTTTGCGACAGGATACACTGATCTCGTTTTTATTTATGCATTTCACGCTCAGTCGGACAGGTTAACAGAGTTGTGGCATATCTCGAAGAGCTTACCGAATTGCAGCCGATTATAAGCTGCACTTGGTACTTTCATGATCAGCTTTCCGGCTTGACGAACGATCTTGCCTTCTTTATCGATAAACTGACGAGGGAAGGTATCAGCATTGACCGACATCGGTATGACCGATTCTGTCACGTCTTCCTTGAAGGATTCAAAGAGGTTGTTGCCTAACAGCATCATGTAGTCTCAGGCTGCATTGTCCGGAAATCTTTTGAAGGGTAGAGTTGTTCGTGACCAAAGGTTTTAAGTGACCGGTTGGTGAGTTCATCTTCTTCCCGGTTTTGATACTGAGCCAGAATCGGTTCGGCTTCAAACCACTGCTCTTATTTGATTGCGCTGAGCTGGCCGTCGATTGCTTCTCTCTTGCTAATGTTTGTAATATTATTTGGATACAAGCCAAACAAGTTTAGGCCAGCCTGATGGGCACTTGGTAATCGGTTGAAGGAATATTCTGAATATGCTGGTTCTTATTCTGCCAAATCTTTTTATTTGCTTTCATGAGTCGCTCTACATTTTGGGTTGTGTTATCTGTAATGGTGATTTCGTCTTTACATGTTACAATATGATTCTTTATCGTCACAGAAGAGTGGTTTTTTATGCTTAATTGTGCAGTTTATGAATAAATAACAAATACCAGTAATAAAATAATGAATGTGCTCTGGATAACTAATCTTGCCTTCGGGAAGTTGATAGATTTGGCAGGTATATCAAGTAAAAGTACAAGTGGTTCTTGGCTTAATGCTACGCTTAATGATTTTGTGTGTGATTGTAGGATAAATCTAACAATTGTTACTGTAGGCCGAGTAAAATCAATCAAAGCCGTAAAAGAAAATAATGTTACATATTGCATATTACCCGGCGGGTTCCCTGTAGAGTATAATTACAAAAAAAAAAGTAATAAAAAATATTGGCGGTATGTTAATGAAAAATATAAACCTGACATCATTCATATATGGGGCACTGAGTATACTCCCGGTTATCTTGGTTTATTAACAATGAAAAATGTTCCATCTGTCGTATATATGCAGGGATTACTAGAGTCATTATCAAGATATTATTTAGCTGGCATGAATAAGCGTGAGTTATTGAAATCAATTACGATTCGAGATATACTGAAATATGATTGGATAACAAAGAGGCAAAAGAAAATTACAAAAAGGTCTAAAATAGAAGCGGAAATAATCAAAATATCAGGGAATGTTATAGTTGAAAATAAATGGTGTTCAGCACATTGTTTAAGTTTATTTGATAAATGTCAAATATATAAATGTGCTCTTAATATTAGGGGGGAATATTTTGATGAAATATGGGATAAAAATAAAGTATGCTCATATACAATTATGAGTAATGCAGCCGGATATCCAATTAAAGGGCTACATGTATTATTGAAAGCATTGAGATTTGTACTTCTAAAGTACCCTGAAGCAAGACTTTATATTCCGGGTGAAAATAATCCGTTCACAAAGACACTATTAGAAGTTATAAAAGAGAATGGTTATACGAAATATATAAAAACAATAATAAAGGAGTATGGATTAATAAATAATGTTATATTTATGGGAAGATTATCTGCGGAGCAAATGGCTAGGCAAATGGCTGTAACAAATGTCTTTGTTGTCCCTTCATGTATAGAAAATCATAGCAGCACATTGATTGAGGCTATGGTAGTTGGAGTGCCTTGTATTGCTTCATATGTTGGCGGTATACCAGAATACCTAAAACATAATGAAAACGGTTTGCTTTATCGTTTTGAAGAATATGAAATGCTAGCTGAACACATTAAAGAGATCTTTTCTGATATAGATTATGCTGCGACTTTAGGTGGTAATGCAAGATTATCTGCTAGAATTACTAGATCATCTGTAAATATAAAAGAAAACCTAATATCGATTTATGAAAATGTAATTAATAAAAGTGAAGAGATTCAAAGTCGGTAGGTTAAAAAAATGTTTTGACATTAAGTTTGAAAACTTACCTTTTTAATACAACAGATAAGCGCTTTCCGTCCCTGCCTTTAATGATACGCTCTTTTATTATTTTACTATATTTGTAAACTATTCTTGAGTTTCCTCAGCAGCTAGCGGTCTGACGGATTATCCTGCAAGACAAAATCATGAGAATATCCGCATAAGCCTTTTAACACTTTATGCCCATAGGTGAGGGCTTTTTTTATATCGAATCGCTCAGGGCAGGTCAGGTTTTCATTGATCGCTTAAAAGATATATACGGCGTTTGATAGTTGTTGTTCTTGTGCTGTCAATTATTATGTTGCAAATCTAAACTATCAATATAAGGTATTGGCGTAACCATTTATTTGGAGAGCCATAAATATTATTAAAATAAAATAATGATTGTTGTTGTTTTATTAGGCTTCTTTGCCACAATATCGGCATTTATAGCAAGAAAAACTAAGTATGTTTATGCGCTTAAGATCTCATTCATGTTTGTTTTTTTATTTCTCGCATTAAGATATGCATATGGTAATGATTATATGTCATATTATGATACATTTATGGCAATTAATCAAGAAAAAAAAGTTGACTTTTATAACTTTAAAGCTCTGAATGGCCCATCGATGTTAGAGCCTGGATGGGTGTTACTATGTTGGCTTTTTAAACCATTTGGTTTTTATGTTATGGTTGTGGTTTTAGCATTGTTTAACTGCTATGCATATTATCATTTGGTATCAAAATACGTTCCTCAAAAGTATTATTGGTTTTCGATATTTATCTATATTATTAACCCTATATTTATGCTTATTCAGTTGTCTGCAATGAGGCAGGCAGTAGCAATTGGTATATTTTTGATTTCAATCGATTTCCTGATAAAAAAAGATATTTTTAAATATATTATATTAATTATAGTTGCATCTTTATTTCATAGTAGTGCGTTACTTATGTTGCCATTAGTAATAATAAGTATATATGATATTAATTATAATAAATTTATTTTTATATTCTCTATTTTTGTTTATGTCTTTGCTGCTTTTAGCGGTAATATATTTTTGCCTTATATTGATATTGCGGTTAATAATTATTTCCCAAAATATAGTTCATATGTCGATCCAGGTAAGTTTGGTTCGGGCTTGGGAGTACTTTATGGATTTATAGTGCTGGCTCTTGTTTTATACTTTATTAAATATGAAAAGAGTGATTATTCGGTACTTTATAAAGTTTTGATATTGAGTATTATTATTATGCCATTATCTATTCATATAAATATGTTGGGTAGGATGCAGATGTATTTCCAGCCTATTGCTTTAGTTGTATATCCTTTGGTATTTTTAAAAATAAACAATGCTTTTATTAGAAATATATTTATTTGTATGATTGTTGCATTTGCAATAAGATCAGTATTCCTGTTTATTGAATCTGATGTTTGGGGGCCATATTATCTTGAATACAATACAATTATAAACGCATTGTAATTAATAATGGATTAAAAATGTGTTTATTGATATTCCTGATAATCGGCTTATAATGTATTGTGATAGAAAAAATTATAATTAAGTAAATATGTTCAAAGGGAAAATACTATTAATATCAGGTGGGACAGGAACGTTTGGGAATGCCGTTTTAAGACGTTTCCTTCAGACAGATATCGCTGAAATACGTGTTTACAGTCGAGATGAGAAGAAACAAGATGACATGCGTAAGGAGTATGCCAATCCAAAGCTCAAGTTTTACATCGGGGATGTGCGTAATGCGGATAGTGTAAGGGATGCGATGGAGGGAGTTGACTTTATTTTTCATGCTGCTGCATTAAAACAGGTGCCTTCCTGTGAGTTTTTCCCTATGGAGGCGTTGCGTACCAATGCCATTGGTACCCATAATGTGCTTGCCCAGGCTACGGCGGTGGGCGTCAAGCGAGTTGTGGTACTCAGCACCGACAAGGCAGTTTATCCGATCAATGCCATGGGCATATCCAAGGCAATGATGGAGAAGGTCGCGGTTGCTCAGTCGCGCGTTTCAGGGAACAGGACGGTGATAAACGTAACGCGATATGGCAACGTGATGGCAAGTCGTGGATCTGTCATTCCATTGTTTATTAAGAATATTCAGGAAGGAAAACCGCTTACAGTGACTGATCCCAACATGACCCGCTTCATGATGACCATTGAAGATGCGGTTGATCTTGTTCTTTACGCGTTTACCCATGGTCAGCCTGGCGATACCTTTGTGCAAAAAGCTCCGAGCGCGACGATTGAAGTTCTGGCGCTTGCTTTGAAGAAATTGCTCAAGACCGATTTACCTGTTACCATTATTGGCACCCGACATGGTGAAAAACTGTATGAAAGTCTTTTAACCCGAGAGGAGATGGCGATTGCTGAGGATCTCGGCGGGTATTATCGTGTTCCTGCAGATAATCGCGATTTGAACTATGCAGCATTTTTCAGCGAAGGTCGTGAAGAGATTTCACTGAAGGAGGATTACAACTCCCACAATACAGCAAGAGTTGATGTTGATGGCATGTGTGAGTTACTGTTGAAGCTCGAGTGTGTCCAAAAAGCTATGCGAGGGGAGCGTGTGGAGGTTTGAGAAAAGAGATTGTCCTCGTATTTCGATGAAGAGTAAGAATTTTATGTCCACGGATTACACGAATTTGCACGAAGGAAGAGAAGAGTCCAAATAATTAGGCGAATGGTTTATTCGTTTGAAGAACGTCTAAAACATCCGCCAGTTGTTCCATTTGTAAATATTAGTGGAAATCAGTGAAATTAGTGGATAAAGCCCCTGCCCATGCCGCTGCTTTATAAATCTGAGTCATACAACATAATCGGTGCAGCACAGGAAGTACATCGAGTGTTGGGACATGGCTTTCTTGAGCCAGTTTATCAGGAAGCACTTGCTATCGAATTCAGAGAGCGGAAAATACCCTTTGAAAAGGAAAAAGAACTCAAGATCATCTATAAAGGGCAAGAGCTCAACAAGCAGTACCAAGCCGATTTTGTGTGTTATGAATCTATAATCGTAGAATTGAAAGCCCTATCTCAACTGACAACCGAACATGACTCTCAAGTATTGAATTATCTGAAAGCTACGGGATACAGTCTCGGTTTGTTGATAAACTTCGGAGAATCATCATTGGTGTTCAATCGCTTTGTCCTTTAATATGATGCCATTACATCCATAATTCGTGAAAATTAGTGAAATTAGTGGACAAAACTCTTTATGCATTCTAAACTCTTCTTTTAAATGGCTTTAATTCAAAATTCAAAATCAATAATTACCAAAGTATTGGTCACCGGGTCGAAGGGGTTTGTGGGTCGGAATCTTTGTGCGGTGCTGGGGACGATAGAGAGTGTTGAGGTTATGGAGTTCGATTGTGAGAATACTTCTGCTGAACTGGAGGGAATGCTTGCTGAAGCTGATTTGATTTTTCATCTGGCGGGGGTTAACCGTCCGAAGAATAATGAAGAGTTCAAGAGCGGAAATGCTGGATTGACTGAGGAGATCTGCATGATATTGCAGAGATTGGGAAGAAGTCCGAAGATTATTCTGGCTTCATCCATTCAGGCTGAGCTTAATAACCCCTACGGAAGCAGCAAGCTTCAGGCTGAGCTGGCGCTTCAGGCTTTTGCTGAAACAACCGGTGCGCGGACGGTTGTCTATCGCTTCAAGAACCTTTTCGGCAAATGGTGCAGGCCGAACTACAACTCGGTGACGGCGACATTCTGTCATAATATTGCCCATGGTTTGCCTGTCACGATTTCTGACCCGGGCCGCTCGATTGAATTGACCTATATTGACGATGTTGTTTCTGCTTTGATAGGAGAAATTCCTTCTGCGGAAGGAGTACAGGAGTCAGGCTTTGCTTTTGGTGCTGAACTCACAGCATATCCCATTACTCTCAAAGAACTTGCGGCGTTGATCACGTCGTTTCGTGACTCCCGTCAAACTCTTCTCTTGCCGGGGTTCGACAGTCCGTTGGTTAAGGCGCTTTATGCAACCTATCTCTCCTATCTGGAAGGGGCGGATTTTGCCTACCCGCTTCAGATCAGAACGGATGAACGGGGAAGTCTTGCCGAAATGATGAAAAGCAGGACATTCGGGCAGATATTTGTATCGCGCACAAAGCCGGGTATTACCAGAGGCAATCACTATCACCATACAAAAACCGAAAAGTTTATGGTAGTAGAAGGTGATGCGGTGATTCGATTTCGGCAGATTGATGGCGCAGAGGTGATCGAACACCGTGTTTCAGGCAGGGATTTCAGGGTTGTCGATATTCCGCCAGGTTATACCCATCACATCACCAACATTGGTAATGGCGAACTGGTAACGCTGTTCTGGGCCAGCGAAATTTTCAATCCTGACAAGCCGGACACCATCTTTCTGAAAGTCTGAGTTGAAAAGATTCTGAATTTTGAATTCTTGATTTTGGATTTTTTTTCAAAACATTGAGTAAAGCTTCAATCCAGCATGTATAATTCAAAATTCATAATCCAGAATCTCTTCAAATCCAAAATTCATAATCCAGAATCCAAAATTGAAAAAACTGAGGGTAATGACCATCGTAGGTACTCGGCCGGAGATAATCCGACTTTCTCGAGTACTGGCGAAGCTTGATGAGCATACGGAGCATGTGCTGGTGCATACGGGGCAGAATTATGATTATGAGCTGAACCAGATATTTTTCGATGATCTCGATATCCGCAAGCCTGATCATTTTCTTGAGGCGGCAGGTTCAACTGCGGCAGAAACTGTTGGTTTGATTATTTCTAAAGCGGATGCGGTTATGGCCACTGTAAAGCCTGATGCGCTTTTGATACTTGGCGATACAAACTCCTGTCTTGCTGTTTACCCTGCCAAGCGCCGGAAAATACCTGTGTTTCATATGGAGGCTGGTAACCGCTGTTTCGACCAGCGGGTACCGGAGGAGATCAACCGCAAGATTGTTGATCACACGGCTGATATCAACTTAACCTACAGCGATATAGCTCGGGAATACCTGCTAAGAGAAGGGTTGCCTGCTGACCGGATTATCAAAACCGGAAGCCCGATGTTTGAGGTGCTGACGCATTATCGTGATAAGATTGACCGTTCTGATGTGCTTGACCGGGTGAGTCTTGGCGATGGCGAGTACTTTGTGGTAAGTGCACATCGTGAGGAGAACATCGAATCAGACAGGAATTTTCTGAAGCTTGTCGCTATTCTGAACAGGCTTGCTGAAGAGTATGGCAAGCGTGTGATTGTTTCAACCCATCCAAGAACACGTAAACGAATTGATGCGAGCGGAGTGGTTTTTAATCCTCTTGTTGATCTGCTGAAGCCTCTCGGTTTTTCGGACTATGTTCATCTGCAGATGCATGCCAAGGCGGTGCTCTCAGACAGCGGCACCATTACCGAGGAGTCTTCGATTTTGAATTTTCCCGCGCTCAATATCCGTGAAGCCCATGAGCGCCCTGAGGGGATGGAAGAAGCTTCTGTGATGATGGTAGGTCTTGAGGTTGATCGCGTGATGCAGGCGCTCGGGATTCTTGAAAGTCAGCAAAGGGGAAGAGAGCGGAATTTAAGGCAGGTAACAGATTATTCGATGCCCAATGTTTCGGACAAAGTAGTCAGGATCATTCACAGCTATACCGATTATGTAAATCATAATGTTTGGAAAACCTGAAATAATATAAATGCATATTGGATGATGAAATATATTTACATTTAATGGAATGAGTGGCTATAACTTAATTATATATGGATATGGTGATCTTTTGTATTCAAAATCTGCAGGAGGTAATCGTATTGCAAAGTATGCAAAAGCTTTAGCTGAAGTTGGTTGTAAAATATATATATGTTCTTATTCTATTGAGGGTAGTATATATGATGAGTTTTATGAAAATTGCTGGTATGTGAGCTTTGAGTATAAAAAGAAAAAAAATATTTATAACTTTATAAAAAATATTTATGGATTTAGTAAATCATTAGAGGGAAAAACTGTTTTATTGCTATATCCATTAAATAAAATATTAATGGAGTGGATGAGTTTGTTATATCTTAAATATTATAAGAAAAAAAGGCTGTTTATAGAGGTTAATGAAGTAAGAATATATTATAAAGATTGGTCTGTATTTAGAATGATTCCATTAAAAGACTACCCAATAATTTTTATAAAATTTTTATATTCGAAAATTGCTTATTATGTGACAGATTATATATATCCTTATTTTGATGGGATGATATTTATTTCAAAAAATATAGAATATTATTATAAATCAAAACAAAGAAATGCTAATGGTCTTAGGATTCCAATATTGTGCGAATCAGTCATTCCACAAAAAAGTAGTCTTGCTTACGAGAAACATAGTAGTTTTTATATTGGGTTTTCAGGGCAAATCAGAATAAAAAAAGAGAATTTAGACTTATTGTTAAATGCGCTGCATAGGTTATGCGTTGACGGATATAAAGTAGTTCTTAATCTTTATGGCCCAATGATAGACAAAATGGAGCTTGATAAGTTGACGTCTCAATATGATTTAATAAACCAAGTGATTTATAATGGGGATTTGTGTTACGAAAAACTTAAAAAAGAAATTAAGATAAACAATTTGATGGTACTTGTTAGGGGTAATACAAAACAAAACTATTATGGTTTTTCTACAAAATTGTCTGATTACCTATCTTCAGGGATTCCTTTACTGGTAACAAGTGTTAGTGATATCCCTTTATTTATAGAAGATTCAGAGAATGGATTTATAATAGAACCTGATAATGCTGATCTTATATATTTAAAAATTAAATATATAATCGATAATTATAATAATTTATCAAATATTGTTGTTAAGAATGCTTTTAAATTAGTTGAAAGCGATTTTTTGTATAGTAAATATGGAGAAAAAATAAAGCAATTTCTATTCGGTTTTCATAAATAAATATTCTGATTTATGGTATTAGAATATTGAATATTACGAACCTATTTATTAAGTATTAAGCGTGTGGTTTAAAAGCAAATAAAAAAAATATAAATATGAATAGTATATTTATTAAAAGATATAAATGTCCTGTTTGTGATTCGGATAATAGCTCGTATCTATATACTATTAAATGTGATGATGATCGTTTTAAGCGGTTTCTTGAAATAGAGAAAATGTATGGTGAGGATTTTTGGGAGGATTATAATAAATATGAATTATATAATGAAGAGTTTGTGATTAGTAAATGCGAAGAATGTGGTTTTATTTACCAAAATAATATATTGAATGAGTTTGGTATGAGTCTACTGTATGGTATATGGATTAATGAAGATAAACTCATAAGTCACAGAAAAGATAATAATAAAAATCCCGAGATATATAAATACTATAAAAACATAATGACAGTAGTAAAAGCTGTTTTGAAAAGAAATGATATAAAGATTATTGATTATGGGGCAGGAACAGCTGAGGTATATAATGCTGTGCATCAATTAGGGTTCGATATTACAGCTTTAGAATATTCAGAAAAAAGAGTTTCATGGTTGCAGGAGAATGGTTATAAAGTAGTACTAAATCAAGAAATAAAAAATAATAAATATGATCTTGTTATAATGAATCAGGTATTAGAGCATATTCCTAATCCAAAAGAAGTTTTAATGAATGTGTATGAAATATTATCGGATAACGGATTGTTGATTATATCAACACCGGATTGTCGTAATGTGGAGAATCTTATTAAAAAAGGGAATTTAGACATAAGATTGTTTGAGTATCTGTCTCCACATCAACATATAAATGCATTTACCAATAAATCACTTAAAGGAATATGTGATATAATGGGATTTAAATCAATTAATATAAATAAGTTGTATAACTTAAGGGACGTTAGCTTTGTTTTCAAATTAAAAGAAATATATAAATATTTTTTTAAATCTTCCCTTATAGTTCAAAAAAAATAAGTCATTTATTATAATCTAAAGCAGTAAAGTATTCTTTGTTTGTGTGATATAATTACTTGTCGCATCGCGTACATAAATAAGTCAAAATAGTGACATATTATTCTACATAATCAACCAATAGAAGTATTGAAAATGAAGGAGTTAAAAGTCACCTTGACACAAGACGAACGGGGTGCCCTAAGAACCTAGCAGCCTGTCGGCCTTGCGATAGACAGACCTGTTGAAAAAAAATTATCCTGAAAAACGCATGAACGTTCATTTTTAGGCTGAAAACCGGTTTGGTTTCAAAAATACGCCATAACAGACCAATTTGACTGCCCTTTTGTGCTTTGCAGGCCACTGATTC
>JAFLLC010000057.1 GCA_019162745.1 Deltaproteobacteria bacterium
TACACACCTCATAGCCACTCATGCCGGGCATAAGCAGATCTAATAGAATCAAGTCGGGTACGGTATGGGAAAGCACTTCGAGTGCTTCAAATCCGCCCTGTGCCATGATGACTGAATACTCGTTTTTAAGCTGATGACAGAGTATTTTGACGCTTAACGGCTCGTCATCAATAATAAGTATGGTTTTGTTTTTTTTCTCCAGCATCTGATCGCCTCCACCGTCTTCTGTGCCGTGTGCACCAACTCAGGCAACGACAACCGTGCGGATTCAAAATTGCCATTTTTGGCAGCTCCCTCCATCGCAGAGGCTACTTTCTTCAAGGCAGGAGTACATAAATTGGCTGCAATGCCTTTGATCGTATGCGCCTGAATGTGAACACTCTTCATATCTTCCTTCGTGAAAAGATCCTGCAGCTCGACAATATATTTCGGAATTTCAATTAAAGCGTCATTCATGATGCTTTTTGCAAAATCGATATCGCCACCAAAATTGCAGAGCAGTTCCGCTCCATTAAACAGCAGATGCTCTTCCGGGCGGTATGCCTTGTTCGGCACTGTTACAGCCTTCTGCCTGCCAGCGGTCAGCCACTTTGTCAGAACTGCTGCCAGCACAGGCTTAACTATCGGCTTGGTCAGGTAGTCATCCATGCCGGCCTGGAGGCATATCTCCCGATCTCCCCTCATGGCGTTGGCCGTCAGGGCTATGACAGGAACAATGCGGTTGCGAACGTGCGAGTCTAAAGCGCGGATCGCTATCGTCGCTTCAAGGCCGCTCATCACCGGCATCAGACAATCCATCAGAACCAGGTCGTACTCTCTCAATTCCAGGGCGCGGACAGCCTCAAGGCCGTTGGCGACAACATCTACCCGGCACCCCATCTTACCGAGGATATTCAGCGCCACTTTCTGGTTGATAATGTTGTCCTCGGCCAGCAGTATATGGGCTCCCAATGTGGCTAATTCTGCAGCGGTCTGTTTAGGGGCGCTCTGCAACGCTGCAAAAGCAAGTGACTCCGCGGCGTTCTGCTTTTCAAAGCGGGCGGTGAACCAAAATGTCGAGCCATACCCCTCTCTGCTCTCGACGCCGATCTCTCCCGCCATAAGTTCCGTCAACTGTTTGCAAATGGTCAATCCCAATCCGGTGCCGCCATATTCGCGGGTGGTGGAGCCGTCGACCTGGGTAAACGGCTCAAAGATAGCGCCAAGACGGCTTTCCGGTATGCCGATGCCGCTGTCCTGCACCTCAAAGCGGACGACGGCGAATCCGTCCGCTTCGGCATCAAGAGTTGCACGGATGTCAATTTTGCCGGCAGGGGTAAATTTAATGGCGTTTCCGGCCAGGTTGAAAATAATTTGCCTGACTCTGCCGGGATCGCCCTTAAGATATGACGGTACCTCAGGATGGACGCTGCAGATCAACTCCAGCCCACTATCTGCCGCCAGCATCTTCAGTACCGCTGTTGTATCTGCCAACAATGATCTCAGATCAAAATCGAGCGTATCAATGGCCAGCTTACCGGCCTCGATTTTGGAAAAATCCAGAATGTCGTTGATCAGCAGCAAAAGACCTTCGCCGCTTGTCTGGATAACTCCGGCAAAATGCCGCTGTTCTGCATCAAGGTCGGTTTCCAGCAACAGACCGACCATGCCGATCACACCGTTCATCGGGGTGCGGATTTCGTGGCTCATGGTCGCCAGGAACGTGCTCTTGGCCGTGGTTGCCTGCTCAGCCGCATGGAGGGCAGTAGATAATTCGGTGTTTTTCGTTTCCACAGTGGTTGCATAGAGAGACTGGCTTTCCCTTGCCAGCGTGAGCTCAGTTACGTCCCGGAACGACCAGACGCTGCCGACTAACTCCTCCCCGACATATTGCGGTTGGGTATAGCGGGCACAACGACGTCCGTCGGCAAGAAGGAGTATCTCTCCACTCGATTCTTGCGGGTTTTGCAGCAGGTATATAATTTTTTCTACACATGTTCCCGAATTGGTCATCTGCGCGAGCACATGCTTTAAGATCAAGTCTCCGTCGTGGATGCTGAGGATTTCTGCCGGGACCTGCCACAGGGTGACGAATTTCTGATTCCATTGGACGGGAGAGCCATACGCATCAACAACGAGGATCGCATCAGCGGTCGCTTCCAGGGTGGCGTTAAGCAAAGAAACGGACAAACGGAGTGACTCTTCCATCTGTTTGCGCTTGGTGATGTTACGGTTGCAGACACGGCGACCGAGGTTTTTTCCCTCCCGGCTGAAAACGGCGTGGCAGGTGTGCTCAATCCAGCACACTGTGCCGCTGCGTGTCCGGATGCGAAAGTCCGGTACGTTGCAGTTGCAACTTGCGGTGTCGGTAACAATTTCATCAAAGTGCCGGGCGGTTATATGCCGATCATCAGGGTGTACGATGTTGTTCAGCAGCTCCGGGTTCTGCTCGAATTCCTCCTGCGTATAGCCGGTAGTACGGAGGCAGGAGGGGGAAATATAGGTAAGAGCCCCATCGGCTGCCGTCCAATATACCCACTCATAGATATTGTTTGCCACAACACGGAATTTTTCTTCACTCTCGTGCAGTTTATTGCGCTCATTTGCCAACAAGCTGATTATTGCACTGGTTTTTTTAATCACGTAATGCACCATCACCATCCCGCCCAGCCAGATAATGGCTGGGCTGAAGAGTGTTCGCATCAGGTGGCTCGGTACCTCATTATCATGATGACTTATTTGATGGTTAGCGATAACCATACATATGAACAACACTGTCCAGAAGGCAGCACCGATCTTCGCATTGCGGCGGATTGCACTGATCTCGTACTCTTTTTGTGGTGAACGGTCGACCGGTGTCTTCATGGTAGTGCCTCAAGCGGGAATACGAGCAGGGGTTCAGGAAATAAGTTTCAGGTTGCGTAATTCATCGCTAATTTTCTGTACGGTGATCGGCTTGGTAAGATAGGAATTGGCATCGGATTCGAATAACGCCTTGATAACAGTGCGGGGATCATCCAGTGCGGTAGTCATAATGATCTTTACCCGTTGTGGTAAGGAGAGGTTCATGACGGCTTCATTTTCGCGGATTGCTTGTACGACTTGTAACCCATTTATTTCCGGCATCATAATATCCATCATGATCAAATCAAAGGGGGTATGTGCTTCATGCCCCTGCTGGAACATAGCCAGTGCCTCCTGGCCGTTAACAGCGACGCTGCAGGCCGCATAGCGGGAAAGCATACCCTCCAGTATCCGGCTGGAAAATTGGTCGTCATCAACGATTAAACATTTCACATTAGTTCCTTTTGGTGCGGTTTTCGAGTTTAGTCCGTCAGAGCCAGGGCCGCCAAACGGCTGGCAATCTCACCGGCTGCCACGGCGTAATCTTCAGCACCACGGCAACCGGGCGTATAAGCTCGCACCGGGCGGCGGTGGAAAAATGCCTCGGCAAGTTTGATATCGGTGCGGATGCCACTGAGCAGACGCCCCTGGCCATATTGGTGGGCGACCCCCTCAGTGACGCTGCGATGCTGCCCGACACGGCGGTCCAGCATGACCGGCAGGAAAGCCAGCAACTTCAGCTCCGGGTTTGCGCCGGAAGCTACCCTGAAAAGAATCCGCGCCAGATTGCGCATCCCTTCACCCGACAGGTGATGCGGCACAAAAGGGACCAGAACCCTCTTGGCCGCGCAGAGTGAGTTCATTAAGAGATCGTCAAACGATGGTGGCGAGTCAATAATGATCATATCGTACCGTTCTGTCAGCCCCTCGTCTTGGAGTGCTTTGGCGAGGCGGGTTGGGTCGCCGGAGCCGGATCCATGTTCAAAGAGCGGGTTGGCAGGAATAAGCTCCAGATTGGGCCAAACGGTCGGATACACCGCATCAGCCAGGCGAAACCCGGCAGAGAGGAATAGGCTGTGAACCGTCGGCGCATCCTTCGTCGGGGCAACATCAAGGCCAACGCCGCAATGCCCCTGGGTATCCATGTCAATCAGCAGGACACGTTGTCCTTGTGCGGCAAACTCTGCGGCGATATTTACCGATGTTGTGGTTTTACCGGTGCCGCCTTTGCGGTTGGTGACAACTATTATTTCAGCGCAGCCACTCATCAGAACAGCTCGATTTTATTGTTGGAACCGCCCGCAGCAGATGCTTTTACTCCCATAACGGTGTCATGGGTCGTGCGTTGCGCCTGCATGACATACTTTTCCTTCAACTCGGCAAGATGTTCTTTTAATTGCTGCTCCGGTGGCTCATGCTTACCTTCCAACCAGAGCGATGTTTTCTGCGCAAAGTCACTCATAAACTCAAGGCCGTTGTTGACATGCTCCACCCTCTGACGCAGTACATCCTGAAACTGTAATTCACCCAGCACAATGGACAGCTCTTCGAGAATAATCTTGTAGGCCACATCGGTGCCGTTAATAATCTGTTCAAGGTGGACCGATGCATTTTTAAAGCGCTCTTCAATGCCGGACAGATTGCCGGCGAGCGATGTATAGCGTTGCGAATTTTCATCTTGTGCAATCAGCTTCCTGGCATTATCCGTTTCACTCTGCGCCTGACCGGCAACAAGATTGATTCTGGCGGCGATCTCTTTTGCCGCTTTGTTTGTCTGGTTTGAAAGCCGCCGCACTTCATCAGCGACAACGGCAAACCCTCTCCCCGCTTCTCCGGCGCGTGCCGCTTCAATTGCCGCATTCAAGGCGAGCATATTGGTCTTTTCGGCAATGTCAGAAATATCGGTCACGAGGGGACGCATCTGCTCCATCTCGTCAGAAAGGTTCTGGATTCTGGCGAGGTTTTCGCGCAGGTGATCGGTTTGACTGTCGGAGAAGGCATTTAGCGCCTGAATAACCTGCTGATTTTTTAGTACCTGCTCCTGGGTAACGGTTATTATTTCGGATGAGGTGGAGATGCTGCTTACCTGGCTGGATGATTGATCGTGAATCTTCATCATTCTTTCAACAACGCCGAGTACCGCCGTTTCAGTCTGATCAATCGCTTTCTGCAATTGAACGCTGAGTACGGCGTTATACTGACCAAGATCCGCGACAAACTGTTGGTAGTTCTCTTTGATCATAATATGCTGGTTTGAACAGTGACGGTGTATCTGGTGGGTATCAGTACTGATATTGAAAACGTGTTTTCTGTACATATAGACGACAAGCACAAACGTCGAGAGGGAGGCCAGCGCTCCCGTCAGGGCGACATCCAGTTCATTGGGCAGGGAAAACCAGCGGTCAACGAGCGGATGTAAAAAATAGGCACAGACCGTCGTAACCGTCATCACGCCGAGCAAGCTTCTTAACAGCCTGAAGAGATTCGTCGGAGCTTCTAAAACATTGCATGGCAGGCTGACATCAATTTTCATTGTGATTCCTTATGCCCCTGGCAGTACCTGCTTGATGACCTTAACCAGGTCGGGACCGGTGACCGGTTTTACCAACCAACCGGTGGCACCGTACTTCTTGGCTTCGTCCTTCTTCTCCTGTTTGCTTTCAGTCGTGAGCGCCAGGATCGGCGTAAAGCGGAACCCGGGAAGTGCCCGAAGGGCTTTCATGAACTCGAGTCCCCCCATGTTCGGCATGTTTATATCGGCGATGATAAGGTCAGGTTTTACACCGCTTTTAATCTGATTCAGAGCCAGCAGGCCATCGCCGGCGCATTCGACCTTGAAGCCGCTCAGTTCCAGGCCTGACTTGAGGCTCATCCTCATTGTTGCGGAATCATCGACGACCATTATTGTTTTTGCCATATTATTTCTCCGTACTAAAGTCCCCCCTACCCTTGCGGGAGGGGGCCAGGTGGTGGGGGAGTGTGCCATGTTTGATGCTGACGGCAACATCACCCACCCCTCAATCCCCTCCCGTCAAGGGAGGGAAAGTTATCCGAAAAGACCGAGTCGGATGTTTCTCATTTGCCTGATTTTATTGCCGTATCTATCCAGGCGGCCAATAAACGGTCCTTGGGCCTGGCGTGCAGGGGGCGTTTTGCCGCCATCAAAACCTGCAGGTTGGCCGGTTGCATGTGGGTACATTCAGAGAGGTCAATTTTCCCTTTCGGGTATTTTTGCAGCCACTCCAGAAGGCTCTCCGCTTCTTCTCCGCCAGCCATATCGGTGAAAACGGCACGATCTTTCTTAAACGTAATCGCCATCAGATAATCTCCTTTATATCCAGCACCATCAACACCGAGCCGTCACCAAGAAGGGCGGAGCCGGAATATGCGGAAAGGCCCGCCAATACCCCTGTCATCGGCTTCAGGATGATATCGACCGTTTCGCGGAAGTCATCGACAACGATGCCGACAGGTTCGCCTTGCAGATTGACTATCAGCACCGCAAGCTCATCCTCTTCGTTCGCTTTTGGTGGGACATCAAGACCGAGCAGTGAATTCAGGGTTTTCAGCGGTACTATTCGCCCGCGCAGCACCGTTGTCTGATTTTTCTTGATCGTATGGATATCCGCTCTCGGTATCCGCACGGTTTCAAGCACGGTTTCCATCGGGATGCCAAAAATCTGCTGGTTTGATTCGACGATCATGACGTTGGTTATCGCCATGGAAAGCGGTACAGAAAGACTGATTCTCGTCCCTTGCCCCTTTTCGCTTTCGAGGTTAATGGTGCCGTTAACCTTTTCTACCGCCGTTCTGACGACATCCATGCCGACACCCCGACCGGAAAGGTCGGAGACAACTTCAGCGGTTGAAAAACCGGCGGCGAAAACAAGATTTACCGCTTCCTGATCGGTAATACGTTCCAGCCGTTCCTGGTCAATAACCCCTTTTTCAAAGGCCTTGCGCTTGATAACGTCCGGATCGATTCCCTTACCATCGTCCCTGATTTCAATAATAACCCGATCCGATTCCTGGGTCGCGCGGATAACAATCGTGCCTGCCGCAGGCTTGCCGAGTGCGCGGCGCACGGCGGGTGTTTCAATACCATGGTCCAGGCTGTTCCTGACAATGTGCATCAAGGGGTCACCGAGGGATTCGATAACATTTTTGTCCGCTTCGGTGTCCTCACCCTCCAGAATCAGGTTGACCTCTTTCTCCAGCTTGTTGGAGGTGTCACGAACCAAACGGGGAAAGCGCTGAAAGACGAAGGAGACCGGCATCATGCGTACCTGCATGATAGAATCCTGCATCTCCTCGGCGATCCGGTTGATGACGGCGTATTGAGCCTTGATTTCGCGGGAAAGATCCCGCACGCCAAACACGGTCTCGGCACGTCCGGCCAGATACGGCAGGGCGTTTTTAGCCACGACCATTTCGCCGATCAGATTCATGAGATGATCTATCTTGGCCTGGTCAACCTTGATACTCTTTGGCCCGCTATAGGCATCCTCCGTGCGGCGCCCGAACTTGACGGCGGCATCTGTCTGTTGCGGGGCGGAAATGGTCGCCGCTGTCTCGTCAGACTGGTCAGTGTGCTCCGTTTGTTCAGACGAGAGCTCAGGCTCAAAAAAACCGTTAAGCCAGGACAGAAGCGGTGCAGACGAACCTTTTTCAAGGGCAGCATCACGGGATGCTTCCATCTCCGCTATGCCTGCGGCTGAACCAACGGCGTGCAGACAGCCGGATAAGGTTGCCGCTGCCGCCCTGATGCGCCCTGACAGCCAGGCAACACCGTCCGGCAGTGACAGTATGGCGCGTTGCGCGGCGATGAGCGCCGCTACTTCCGGTCCATGCGGAGCTGCGGCCGGTTCCGGCATTACCGGTTCGGTGGCGCAGGGCACTGCCGCTGCAGCGACCGGATGAACCGTGTCACCGCCGTGTGTCGTAAACTCGTGCCACGCCGGCTGGGTCAGTGTCCGCAGGGAGAGCAGTATAACCTCTTGAATGCCGATGTTGTCAGGCTCCAGCTCGATCACCAGCAGCAGCCAACGGAGGGCGGAGGAAATCCAGAGATCCGGATTGGATAATTCCAGCATGCTTCGTGCGGCGCGGGTCAACCCCGCGATGTCGCCGGAAAGGAGCAGCGAAAGGGCATCGGCGACAAAGTCTTCATACACCGGGCCGCCATTCGGATCGCCCTGCGGCAGAATAAGCAGCTGTCTGCAGAGAGGGTCGATGCGGACCTGATTCGGTACGTAGCGGTAATACTCTTCAAGCTCATCATGTGGTGCGCTGCTGAGAACGGTGAAATCAAGGATGCAGCAGTAGGGATCCAGTTCGGAAAGCTTTGGCCATGCCCGGCGTGCTGTTATGCTTCCCCACTGTATTCCCGGGGTTTGGCGTGCCTGATGGAATGGGTCGTCTCCCTGGAAGAAGCATTCTTCATCCGGACTGTAGGCAAGCCAATGCAGTGGTGCGCCTTTGACGGCGGAGCGGTAGGCTCCCATGCGTATGTCTTCCGGGAGATCATCCAGCGAAAACTGCTGTTGCGTTGGGGGGGCACCTTCCGCTGAGGCCGGCGGTTGTTCCGCTGCAATGCACGCCGGTGCCGGGCTGTGTGCACTATTGACGTCAATCAGCTGACGGAGGGCATCTGCAAGGTGGACTGAATTGTTGATATGCCGGGAGTGTATGCTGCCGTCTGCCTCAATTTCGTCACAGAGCATGCCGACAAAGTCCATCGCGTCCAGCAAGCGGTCGGCCAGAAGCGGTGAATAGGCAACGGCACCGTTGCGTACCGCATCCATCAGATCTTCGCCGGCATGGAGCACCCTGGTTAATTCCGGCATGTCAAACAGGCCGCTGTTTCCTTTCAGGGTGTGTACGAGGCGAAACAGTTCTATCATCAAATCGCTGCTGTTCGGCTCCTTCTCCAACTGCATGAGCTTTTCGCCGATTCCCTGCAGTGATTCGCGTGACTCGGAAAGGAATTGTTCAAGCAATGGGGTCATGGGTGAACCTCGCCGAGCAGTAGGCGGCAATGTATCAGCAGCTGATCCGGCTTGACCGGTTTGACGAGATAAAGATTCGCTCCCGCCGCATAGGCGCGGGTCCGGTCGTTGGAAGCACCCTCTGTTGAGACCATCAGCGCCGGAGCTTGTGAAATGTCCCTGCTGCGCAACTCGCTCAGAAAACCATACCCATCCTGCTTGGGCATGTTTATATCGACGATGTAGAGGTCAAACGGTTCCTGCAGAGATTTTTCCATCGCCTCAATGCCGTTAACGGCTTCATCAACCTGATAGCCGGCTCCTTCAAGGATACTGCGGTGATACATACGCACCGTAGCAGCGTCATCAATAATCAGTATCCGTTTCATTGAGCCTCCTGGGCTTTTTGGTACACCACTGAATCCGCAAACTTACGAACTTTATAGAGGGACGAGATGCGGCTCATGGACTCGGAATGACCGAGGCAGAGGAATCCGCCGGGATTCAAGGCGTCATAAAAGGTATCCGCTGCCTGACGGCGCGATAGATCATCAAAATAGATCAACAGGTTGCGGCAGAAAATAACGTCAAAGCCCCGGTAGCCACGGACATCTGCCGGCACCATCAGGTTGACCCGGGTAAATTCAACCGCCTGCCTCAGATCGTCGCTCATCTGATAGCCGTCATTTTCCGGTCGGAAATATTTTTTAAGAAGATGCGGGGGAAGCTTTTGTACCGAACGGGGTGAATAAAAACCGCGTCTGGCCTGGGAAATAATTTTGGTATCGATATCAGACGATATGATCTCAACATCCCACGTATTGATGCCCGGCCAGTATTCGAGCAGATACATGGCGATTGAGTACGCTTCTTCACCCGATGACGACGGTACCGACCAGATCCGGATCGGACGAAAATCCTTCTTGTGTGCCGTTACCTCGGGCAGGATGGAGGTAACCAGACTTTTGAACTGGTATTCCTCACGGAAAAAGTAGGTTTCATTGACCGTCATCAGGTTGGTCAATGTCTGGAGCTCTTCACCGGAGGCTTCGAAACGGAGAGTGATAAAGTAATTGCGAAAATTTGCGGAGCCGGTCGCCTCGATCCGCTCGATCAGGCGCTTGTCCACAAAGTAGCGTTTTGAATCCTCAAACTGAATGCCGGTTTTGCGGTAAAAGAACTCTCTGAATTTCAGGAAATCTTCCTGACTGATAGTAGTGTCTGTCATATGGTCTCAGATGGAACAGATGCGCTTCAGGGCCAGGCTGGTCGCAAAGCTGATATAGGGCTCATCCGGAAATCTGACGTTCAGACCTTCCAGAGCTTCCCGTGAATATGAGGTGCCGACTTCACCGAGCAGATCCACTGCGGTTGCACAGACGTTGATATGTGGATCATGCTCAATGACCTCTTTCAGCCACTCCTCAACCCGCTCATGACGCAACGACTCAAGGACGTTGACCGCAAAAATACGCACATCAGGATCGCTATCCGCGAGCAGAGTGCCCATGATGGGGGCAACTTCATCGGGCAGCATTTTCATCGCTTCGATGGCCTCGTTACGCAGAAAGACATCTTCACTCCGCAGGCATTCCACCAGGCCGGCCACCGCGTGTTCGTCTCCCAGTTGTGTCAGGGCAGTAAGGATAATCTCCCGAACAGAGCTGTCCATTTCCTGATGTAAATGGGCAACAAGGATGGCGGATGAATCGGGACATTCGGCCAGATCGCGCACCGCCCACCGCCGTGCGGACGGACTTGGATCGGAAAGCTGCAGCTCAAGGTCGTCACGGTCGCGCCCCCGCTTTCGCTCCTCCTGCCCGACCGTTTCGCTCGGTTGTTGTTTTACTAATGCCATGAAGGGGTTCCTTTTCTTCTTTACTGTCCAGACCAGGCGATAAGCTGCCTGGCAATCTTTTCGGCGTGGAGCACCATACTGGCACCGCCACGCTTGATCAGCTCGGCCGGCATACCGAAGACGACGGCAGATTCTTCAGCTTCGGCAATGGTTCGTCCACCCTGTTTTTTTATTTCGGCAAAAACGTTGGCACCGTCATACCCCATACCGGTTAACATGACCGCCACAATCCGCGTCGGGTCGCAATGTTCAAGGGCGGAACGCCCGAGCAGCTCCACCGACGGATGCCACATGAATTCCCTGCTTTCCGGCTTGGCCAATACCGTCAGGATGCCGTTGCGCTGTCCCAGCACCATATCGGCGCCACCTTTGCCGATGTAGACCTTGCCGGCCTCGACCGTCATCGGTTGGGCGGCCTCTACAACTGAAAGCTGACACATTGAATTCATCCGCTCGGCAAAAGAGCGGGTAAACGCCGGCGGCATATGCTGAGCGACGAGCACCGGCCAGGGGAAATCCGCCGGCAGCAGCGGCAGGATATCTTCCAGCGTGCGCGGCCCACCGGTGGAAACACCGATGAGTACGATCCCGCCCCCCCCCGTCCCCCGCCGTATTATGGGTGGAGGGCGCGAGACCGCTTTTTCCCGCTCTTCCCGCATTCGTTGGCCGAGGCTGCGGACAGTCGTACCTTTTACCTTGGCCCTCGCTGCGGCGCGCACCTTGCTGACAAGCATGTCACTGATATCTTCAATGGAGAGTGAAATCGTCCCCCCCGGCTTGGTCACGTAATCAACGGCACCGAGGTGGAGCGCCTCAAAGGTTGCCAAGGCACCCTTTTCGGTCAGGGATGAAACCATTATCACCGGAACCGGCCGCTCTGCCATGATGAGAGAGAGAGCGGTGATGCCGTCCATCTCCGGCATGTTGATGTCCAATGTCACCACATCAGGCCTGAAGTCACGGTTTAGTTCGACCGCCTCCCGTCCGTTGTGTGCCTGGCGGATGTCAAAATCCCCCTCAGCCTGAAATACCGTATTCAACAGGCGCCGCATCAGCGCCGAGTCATCAACAATAAGTAGCTTGATCATGTTGCGTCGTCTCTCCAGAGCTCCTTTTATTCTACTGCGCCAACTGCACCAGTTTTTCCATATCACCACCGTCAATCAGATGGGCCGGTTCAATCAGTTGTACCATTCGTTTCTGCTTTTCAAGATTGGCCATACGTGCCAGCAGTTTTGACTGTTGGCCGGAAAGCTGTGGAGCGGGCTCAATGGCGTTCTTATGGATCTTGAGGACCTCGGCCACTGAATCAACAATAAAACCGGTTCGCATCCCGGCAAGCAGGAATACCATCACCCGCTGGGCATCCGACCGCTCGACCGCCGGCATGCCGAGCCGTCTGCGCAGGTCGATAACCGGAAGTATGGAGCCACGCAGATTGATGACCCCTTCCACAAAGGGTGGCGCTTTCGGCACGTGGGTCAGTTCCTCGGGGACACGTACTATTTCCTGGACGCTGTCGATCGGCACGCCGAATTCTTCCTTGTCCAGGCGGAACACGACGACCTGTTCATCGTCGTCTGCCGCTTCATCATCAAGATCATCGCTATTTTCCCGGCCACTGTCATCTTGCAAGGTTTCCACGCTTGTTATCGCCTCCTTTACGGCAGAATGGCGGAACAGATTGTTGGCTGAAATGATCGAGACCATCCGTTTGCCGTTATTCAAGCGGCAGATATCGGTAATGTCGGCAAGATCGCCATCCCGGGCCAACAGACCGGGTACAGCATCGACATCGGCCTTGGCCACGCGGAGAACTTCATTGACGCTGTCCATGACGACGCCTACCGACGCCGCTCCCAGTGAGACGACGACGATGCGGCTGTGATCATCATTTTCCCGGTTGGGAAGGTCAAACATGCGGCGCAGGTTAACGAGCGGCAGCAGCCGGTTACGCAGGGTCATGATACCCATGACATGTGATTCTGAATGGGGGACGTGGATGATCTCTTCCGGTATTTGCAAGATCTCCTGTACGTCTTCAATGTCCATTGCATATTCCTGACCGGCGACCTCAAAACTGACCAGTTGCAGTTCATCGCCGGCATTGTCATCGTCTTGTTCAATCTCTTCTGCGTGGGTGGAAGTCATGGCGCTGTTTTTGTCGATGGCGGCTATTTCGGCAAACTCCTGAGCGATCAGCTTGGCAAAATCAAGCACCATAATCATCGGGTAGCCGCCCACATCCTTGATCAGCCCGGAAATAAGCTCCGTGTTGACCGTGCTGCGGATTGATTCGACCCCTTCGATTTTGCCCGGTTCAACACCGACGACACTGGCAACCCGATCAACTACGAATCCGAGCGGTTGGCCGATATCTATGACAATGGCCCGTGTTGAATCGTTGTATTCAATGTCTTCGAAGCCGAAGATGCGGCGCAGGGAGATAATAGGCAGCACTTTGCCGCGCAGGTTGGACAACCCTTCCAGTGTGTGCGGTGCCAGCGGAACGCGCACGACGTCCGGCACGCGAATAATCTCCTGTACCGGAGCCATATCTACGGCAAAGACCTCCTCGCCGGCAATAAAGGTGACAAACTGACGGGTATCGGATTCGTCCCTGTCAAGCTCCTCATCCTCACTATTTTGCAAATTTTCCTGTTCTTCCAGGTTTTCGGTTGTCATGTGGTCACACTCCTATCAAGCGCTTTGAAGTTCGTCGGCAAGAGAAGCGATCTCCTCGATGGCAGCGGCCAGTTCTTCGGCACCCTGAGACTGCTGTTTGGCAGCGGCGGCGGATTCGGTAGCGGCTTTGTCGGCCTGTTGTGCCGCAGAGGAAATCTGCTCGATCCCTTTTTTAACCTGACCAATGGCAGAGGCAATTTCGTTGGAAGCGGCGAGAATCTCTTTCGTCCCCGTTTCAACGATGGCGATATCGGTCTCGATGGTTATCAGGTTGGCGGTGGAGGCTTTTGCCTTTTCTACCTCTCCCATGGCGGTGGCAACGATCTCATCCAGGTCGCGCCCTACCATGCCGATCTGATCCTGCACCGCTTTTACCAGATCCTTGATCCGGTCGGCGTTCTCGGCAGAATCATGGGCCAGGTTACGGATATCGGTTGCGACGACAACAAAGCCCTTGCCGAATTCGCCGGCCCGTGCCGCTTCGATAGAGCCATTGACCGCCAGCATGTTGGTCTGGATGGATACGGTGGTAATTGCATCGACGATCTTGTCGATGCGTCGTGCAACCAGTTCAAGATCCTTGATCTGCTTGATGCTTGCCCGTGAGGCGACCGCTGAGGTGGAAATACCGGTAATCATTGCATCGATGGAGGTTTTGTTGACGCCAAGCAGACTCTTGATGGCGCCGATCTTTTCCACACCGTCAGTGGCCCGTACCTGGGCGATCTCCGCCCCTTTTTCGATCTGGATGATGGCGGCGGAGGATTCTTCGGCGGCGGCAGACTGCACTTCGGCACCTTTACGGATCTGTTCGATGGCGGCCATGATCTGGGTGCCGGAACGATTTATTTCCGATACGGCAGAGGAGAGCTCTTCTGCGGCGGACGCAACTTCTTCGGCGCTTTTGGCAACATCGGTGGAGTTTTTGAGATCTTCCGTCAGCTCGGAAAGGTTTTTAGCTGTTTGCTCACATTCGGCCAGTGCCTGGCTCTGCTCGTTGACGGTTTTGCCTGATTCCTCAGCTGCGGCCGACTGCTCCTCTGCTGCAGCGGCAATAGTCTCGGAACCTTTGATCGCCTGCTGTGCCGCGACGTTGGATTGGGACGCGCCGGTGGCGATCTCGGCAACCCCCCTGACTATTTCTATCAGGTCAAGCCGAACCTGCTCAAGCTGCAGGGTGATAGTCTTGCCGTTTTCAACCTCCTGCTCCATGATCTTGGCAGAACTGCTGATCCCTTCGGCAATCACCTGCACCTCCTGCTGGATCTGCCCGACCAGGTCGGAAATCTGCTTGGCGCTTTTCTCCGAAGTTTCAGCAAGTGTCCTGACTTCATCTGCGACGACGGCAAAGCCTTTGCCGTGTTTGCCGGCCCGTGCCGCTTCAATGGCGGCGTTCAGGGCGAGCAGGTTGGTCTGGTCGGCAATCCGCACGACCGCCTTGATGATGTCACCGATGCTGGCGGCCTGTTTTTCCAGTTCAGCCACCAGCTGTACCGAGGCGGCCTGACGCTGGGCGGCTACACCGACATTTGTCACTGTAAGCGCAATATCACCGCTGGTTCTGGCAACCAGAGCCTGTGTTGCTTCACCCTTGGTCTGGCTGATGTCGGCGTTTTGCAGCTGACGGGAAATGGCGGAGCCGACGAGATTGAATGCTGCGAGACATTCCTGGGCGGCACCGGAAGCCTCTTCGGCACCGGTGGCGATCTGGTCGGAGTTCCGTTTCAGCTCCTCTGCAGCAGAGGCTGCCTCATTGATTCCGGCGGACAACTGACCCGTGGCAGCGGCAATCCGTTCAGCGGCCTGCTGTTGCTTGGCCAGGGTGCGTGCCTTCTTGCGCTGGGCTTCCGCCTCGCGGGCTACGACTGCAGAGTTTTTTCCTTCAACAGGTGAAGCGGTGTGGGATAGAGCGGTTGGTTTCCTTACAAGAGCCATGGTTGTCTCCTTCGAGTTTTGTTGCTGATACGCAACAGTGTGAATGATAAAATCCGCTAGATAATTAACGGTAAATATAGCGGGTATCCACGGCACGGTCTGTCAGGAAAACTGTACAAAACTGTACTAAAAAATAAAGTGGAGTATGGCGGTACTGATTACAGGATTACAAAAGGGTGGGGTGATTTAAAGAGAGATGACACCATGTTGAAGGGCATACAGGACAAGTGACGGAACATTGTCGACACCAAGTTTAATCATCATCCTGCTGCGGTATGTCTCAACACTTTTGGGAGATATATTGCATAGTTCTGCTATCGTAAGGTTTGAGTTTCCTTCCGCCACGAATTGCATGATCTCGCGTTCGCGCCGGCTTAAACTGTCAAAGGGACTTTTGGGGACGCCTTTACTGCCGGAGTTGCTTTTCTGCGGTTCGACAACACCCTCCCCGAAAAATATCTTCCCTCTCATGACGGTACGCAGCGAGGTGATAATGCACGACCCGACCGCCTCTTTAAGGATGTAGGCTCTGGCTCCCGCCTGCATAGCCCGAAAGATATGTTCATTGGTGTGATGCATGGAAAGTATGATTACCCTGGCAGAAGGGCAATGCTTACTTATCAACTGTGTCGCCTCAATTCCGTTCAATCCCGGCATGGAAATATCCATGATAATAACATCCGGTCTCAGCTCCTCCACCCTCTCTACTGCAGAGCGGCCGTCTGTGGCTTCGCCGACAACGGCTACATCACCCAACCCTTCGAGTATTGACTTGAGCCCTTCACGTACGATGGAATGGTCATCTACAAGCAGAACTCTGATCGGCATCTACATACCCTCCAGCGGTAACACAACAGACACCAGAGTCCCTTTATGGGGCGCAGATTCCACCTGAAATTGCCCGCCAATCAATTCTGCACGCTCACGCATGATTTTCATGCCCCAACCAGAGCTTTCCCGGTGCTGTGTGGGTGATGAGGGGATCCATCCTTTGCCCTGATCGGCAACCTTCAGCTCAATCTTGCTCTGACCTTTCTGCAATTCGACCGTCACCCTCTCTGAATGTGCGTGTTTTGCGGCATTCATCAGCGCCTCTTGCGCTATGCGAAAGAGAGCGGTTTCCTGCTCGGTCTCCAGCCGGGGGAAGTGTTCACTTGTCACAACAGTAACGGCAATGCCGGTGCGCTTCGCAAAAAGATCGGCGTGCCAGCGGATTGCGGCAGGCAGACCAAAGTCGTCCAGCACCGGCGGCCTGAGGCTGGCCATAAGCTCTCTGGCGGTGCTGGTTATCTCTTTGACCAATCGCTCTGAATCCTGGATTCGTGCGCTGATAATAGCCGCTGTTTCAACTGCCGCGTTGCTGTTGATGATCGCCAAATTCATGCCGATGGCGGTCAGATTGCGACCGATGTCGTCATGAAGTTCCGTGGCAAGCTTCTTTCTGAGGCTCTCCTCCATTTCGATCAAGCGCTTGGCATAACTGCGCAGATCCTCTTCCGACTGCTTGCGCGTCGTAATGTCGGTCATATTAATCCAGATTTCACCGTTACATGCCGGAGTTACCAACAGATGTGCCCAAAACGGGGAGCCATCACTCCGTGTCATACGCATATCCCAGGATTCTATATCATTGGCATTAATGACCCGCTTACGGCGCAGGTAATAGATGTTCTGGTCTTCGCTAAAGATACATTCTGATATCGATTTCTGGAGCAGATTCTTGCGCTCCAGGTTGAACATTTTTGCAGCAGAGAGATTGGCTTTCTGGATCAAGCCATGCTCGCTGACCGTCAGGTAACCGACCGGCGCCAGGTCGTACAGGTCAACATAGAGAGCCTTCGAAGCATCCAGCTCATGCTGTGTATGCCGCAGCTCTTCATTCTGCATCGCCAGCTCTATTTCGTTGACACGCAGTTCGTGAAGCAGCTGCGCATCATGGAGAGGAGTGATGAGGGCTTCAGCTGTTTTTGCTCTTAGGAGCTGTAAAATAATTACATGACTATTTGTGCACTATGTGATAGTTGTAG
>JAFLLC010000175.1:0-4041 GCA_019162745.1 Deltaproteobacteria bacterium
CTGAGTTCCCGTATGAAAACAGGCAATGGTGCCTACAATTCCTCATTTTTACTCTGCAGTTTTTTTACAAGCCTGTCGTAGCCGTTGGCGGTGATAATTTTGTTGAACTGACTCCGATAGTTTGAGACGAGACTCACCCCCTCGATAACGACATCATACACCATCCACTTGCCGTTCTGCTTGAACAGTCGGTAATCAAGCGTGAACTCATCGCGGGCGGCGGTTACGACCTTCGACTTTATCTCGGAGTAATCACCATCAACGGTCTCTCTGAGGTAGACAATCTTCTCATTGTTGTATGATTCGATCTTGCCGGCGTAAGAGTTCTCAAGCAGCGTCGCAAAAAGTTCTGTAAAATGCTTTTTCTCGGCGGCGGTACGTTGGTTCCAATGTTTCCCCATCGAGCGTTTAGCCATTTCAGAGTAGTCAAATATTGTGCTGATGGTTTTTTTTAACGCTTGCCGTCGTTTTGCCTCATTCTTCTTCATTTCCTTGTCGGCGACAATACGCACGACTTCATCGACGGTCCTTTTCAAATCATCGGTAGGGGTCGCAAATGCAACCGAAGATGTGAATATCGCAACAGTCAGCAGCAGCAGGATTCGTTTCAGCATGCTTTCTCCTCCATATTATTTCTCAAGAATATGCAGCGGTTCGTTTGTCGCATAGTCCAGATTAGCGGCCGCAATGCGATAATTGTAGATTGATTTGAAAAAATCGGCGCGCATGCTGGAATAGGCCTGCAGTGCCTCAAAGATATCTTTGGCGGGACCGAGGCCGAAGTCGAAGTTGGCAACTGCGGTGACGGCCCATTTTTTGGCATTGAGGTAGGCGCCGCGTGTTGCCGCTGCGCTGTTCTTTGCTTCAATCAGATCCAGGTAATACTTTTTTACCTGAAGCGGGACATTGACATCAGCAAATTCCCGGGTACTGAGCAGACGGTTATACTGAGCGCGCTCACCGGCAACTTTGGCGCCGGTGATGCCGAAATCGAGTTTCCAGCGTGCCCCGAGAGCAACCCCGGCGTTCAAGTGATTAAACTGATCGTTGATATACGGATTCTGCACCTTTTCACGTTCGTCAGCATAGGCCCAGGAGAACAGGCCTCCCAGAAAAATATCAGGGTAATAGTTGGCTTTGGCAGCTTCAACAAGTGCCGCACGGGCCTTGAGCCCTTCACCGATCTGCCGGAATTCGGGGCGCCGCAGGCGTGCGTTTTCTATGTACGACTCAAGCGTAGGGATTTCTACATCAACAATCACAAGCCTCTCGGTCCCGGTTTCGAGCTGCGCGTTGACCGGCAGTCCCATTCGGGCTCTCAGGGCGGCCAGGGCGAGTGCTTCCCCCTTTTTTGCTTCTTCAAGATATTTGGTTGCAACTCCGGAGAAGGCGTCAAGTTTATAGAGATCCATTTCATCGACGGTATCCGACCCCTGATCGAGCAGTTTTTTGGCTTTGTCACGGGCCCTAATCAGGATTTCCTGAACCTCAAGCACCAGCTCCTTCATCTCCCGGGCCAGCAGCAGTCCGTAATAGTATTCATGAACTTTCTGTACTATTTCGTTAGCCCGCTGCTCCTTGCGGGAGCGGTCAACTTCGATGCCGTGGGTGGCGGCCTTCATGTTCTCTGATATTTTACCGAACGTGTAGAGTGGCTGGATGATGGTGGCATCGGCGCTGGCAAACCAGGTAAGCGCATCGAAGCTGAATTCTCTGTCGGTCTTGACAACGGGGTCAACATCGGTGCGGTAGGCGGTCGGTGCCGGTCCTACCAGTGTCGTTAGCTGCAGCTGCGGGTAACGGTAAGATTTGGCTTCATCCAGTTTGCTGGACGCGAGAGCGATGTCGCTCTGCGCTTCGCCCAGTTCCGGGGCAGCTTTAAGAGCCATGCGGATACAGTCATCAAGGGTCAGAACAAGGGGCGCTGTGGCGTTCTCGGCCGCGAAAGCCGTACATGCGGCTAATAACGCACAGGCAGTTATGCAAGTGCAAAAGATCGATTTCATCGCTGTATTCCTTTATTAGTCTACATTGCCGTGGATGAATTTACTGACCAGCTCTTCGATGTCGATGGCCGACTCGGTTTCTCGGATCATGTCGTTGTTGTTCAGCATTTTTTCGGAGCCCCCCGGCCGGAGTTTGATGAATTTATCGCCGATGATGCCGCTCGTCCGAACCGATGCAATGACATCATCGGTGATCTTTACTCCGGAGTTTATTTTAAGATAGGCCAGTGCCTGGTCGCCGCTTTTCGGGTCAAGCGCGATCCGGTCGACCTTCCCGACCTCGACTCCGGCGACTTCGACCCGCGCCCCCGGTTTAAGCCCTGACACGGAATCAAAACGGGCTGTTACGGAATAGAAGTCCCCGCCGAAAAGTTCTACTTTTCCCAGCTTGATTGAAACATACCCCAGGCAGAGGATGCCGATCAGCATAAAAATACCGACCATCAGTTCCAGTTTCACCATTTTCATATCGTACCTCTTATACCATCTGAATCGGGCCGTCCAGGCTGCCGCTGATGAACTGCCTGATCGCCGGATCTGTTGAATTGATAATATCATCGGGAGTGCCGTGCTGCAGGATCTTCCCCCGGAACAGCATCGCCACATTCTGGGCAACATCGAAAATATCCGGTATTTCGTGCGTCACAATCACCGCAGTAAAGCCGAACTTGGCGTGGGTATCCTTGATGAGCTGGTGGATCGCCCGCTTGATGATCGGATCGAGGCCGGTGGTCGGCTCATCGAACAGGATGATCTTCGGATTAAGCACCACCGCCCGTGCCAGGCCGACCCGCTTTTTCATGCCGCCGGATAGCTCATCCGGAAACTTCTGCTCAATGTTCTTCAGCCCGACATCTTCCAGAGCCGAGAGAACCTTCCCCCGGATCTCTTCCTTTGACAGGGAGGTTTTTTCCTCCAGCGGGAAGGCGACATTTTCAAAAACCGTCATCGAATCGAAGAGCGCCACATTCTGGAACAGCATGCCGAACTTTTCCCGGATCCGGTTCAATTCGGTGCGGCGCAGATCAATAATACTCTCGCCGTCTACCTCGACAGAGCCGCTGTCAGGCTGCAGCAGCCCGATCAGGTGTTTCAGCAGCACACTCTTCCCTTCGCCGCTGGGTCCGATAATAGCGGTTATCTTACCATCCGGAATATCAAGATCAAGTCCGTCAAGTACCTTTTGCGCGCCGAATGACTTATGTACATTTCGCATTGTGATCATATCAGAGCAGCACCGAGGTGAGGAAATAGTCCCAGACCAGTATGATAACGGAGGTCAGCACAACCGACTCGGTCGTTGCCTTGGAGACCCCTTCGGCGCCATGACCGGCATAGTACCCTTTGTAGCAGCCGATCCATGCGATGATCAGGCCGAAGGAAAAGGATTTCACAAACCCGGAGTAGACATCCCGCCAGACGACCGAATTTTCCATTTCATAGAAATAGGCGCCGGGATTAACCCCCAGCAGTTTGACGCCGACCAGCCAGCCGCCGTAGATGCCGATCACATCAAAGATGGCGCACAGCAGCGGGAGGGAGATCATCGCGGCGATGAATTTAGGGGAGACCAGATATTTAAAGGGATCAAGCGCCATGGTTTCGAGCGCATCGATCTGCTCGGTGATCCGCATGATGCCGATTTCGGCCGTGATGGCGCTGCCGGCCCGCCCGGTGACCATCAGGGCTGTCAGTACCGGGCCGAGTTCACGAATAAGGGAGAGCGCCACCGCCGTCCCGAGCATCCCCTCGGAACCGAACTTGGTCAGAGTGTAATATCCCTGCAGCCCGAGAACCATGCCGGTAAAAGCGGCGGTCAACACAATCACGAACAGCGACTTGGTACCGATAAAGCGGAGCTGTTTCAGTACGTGTACGAAACTTCCCGGGCTCCGAACAATCATGTAGAGCGAATAGAACAGAAACCACCCTATTCGTCCCAGATCGCGCACAATTCCGATTGTAATATGTCCAAGTGCCTGAACCACGTGAGTCCTTTGAATGCGGTAAAAGTAAGGGGAAAATATACATCAAT
>JAFLLC010000175.1:4141-17253 GCA_019162745.1 Deltaproteobacteria bacterium
TGCCCCCGCCACCAAGCACCTTGTATAAAGTCACCAGATTGGCCAGCCTGGAAAGGCGGACGCCGATCAGACCCTGCTGGGCTCCGTAGAGGGAGCGCTGGGAGTCGAGGACACTCAGGTAGCTATCAACCCCCTTGTCGTAGCGTGCCTGGGAAAGCATGTGGCTTTCGGCTGCGGCATTGGCGAGGGACTGCTGGGCCGCCAGCTGTTCGTCGATGGTGCCGCGCTGGGCAAGGGCATCAGCCACTTCCCGGAAGGCGCTCTGGATAGCTTTTTCGTACTGGGCGACAGCGATATCGCGGTCTACCTCCGCCACCTTCAGGTTTGCCCGGTTGCTGCCGGCGTCGAAGATCGGCAGTGTGATGCGCGGTGCAAAGCTCCAGGCAAAGGAGCCCCCCGTGAAGAGTCCGGCCAGCTCGCTGCTGCCGAAACCGACGGACGAAACCAGGGAGATGCGTGGAAAGAAGGCGGCACGCGCTGCACCGATATTGGCGTTAAACCCTTTCAGCTGGCTCTCGGCCTGCAGGATATCAGGCCGGCGCAGCAGCACATCTGATGGCGTACCGGGGGTGATCTCCTTCAATGCCGAGAGATTTTCGGAAAGCGCAGCCGGGAGGAGCTCTGCCGGAACAGGTGAGCCGACGATCAGAGTCAGAGCGTTCTCGTCCTGGGCCACCAAGGTTGTGAAGCGGGCTATGTCCACCCGTGCCGTAGCCAGCGTGGTTTGGGACTGGTTGAGATCAAGGGCCGATGAAACTCCCGCATCAAAGCGGTTTTTGGTGAGGTTGTATGAGGATTGCTGACTTGACAGTGTTTCGCGAGCAAACTGCAGACGTTCACGGTCAGCGGCAAGGGTCAGATAGCCGGTGGCAACCTGGGACACGAGGCTGATCTGCACACTGCGCCTGGCCTGTCCCGTGGCGAGGTACTGCTCAAGAGCCTGGTCCTTGAGACTCCGCACCCGCCCGAACAGATCCAGTTCATAGGAGCTGACACCCAGTCCCACGTTGTACTGGTGAACGGTTTCGGCCTGGCCGCTGCCTGAGAAATCTTCCGGCAGCCGCTGAAAATTTGCGCTGCCTGAAGCGTCAACCTTCGGCAGTAAATCTGCACGCCGGATCTGGTAAAGGGCCCGGGATCTCTCAATGTTAAGGGTGGCAACACGCAAGTCGCGGTTGTTCTCCAGGGCCAGAGTTATCAGCTTGCGCAGCTGGGGGTCTACAAAAAAATCCTCCCAGCTGATTTCGGCCAGCGGCCTGTCAGTGGACTTTCCCCCCTCTTTATAGGCTGGTCCGCCGGGCCAGCCAACCGGAACAGGGGCGACCGGCTGGCTGTATTTCGGTGCCATGGTTGAACACCCTGCCATGGTAAACAGCGTTGCAATGAGCGGCAGCATAATAGTTCGTTTCATATCAGTTAGCCTCCGGGGCGTTGCCTGAAACGTCAGGTTCTGTGTGAGGGAGATCGTGCTGCTTCTTCATGAAAAGCCGCGACACCAGCACAAAGAAGAACGGAATAAAGATCAGGTCGATGAAGGTCGCCGTGAGCAATCCGCCGGTGACGGCGGTGCCGATGGCGTTCTGGGCTGCGGCCCCGGCCCCTTTGGTAAGCGCCAGCGGCAGGGTGCCGAAGAAAAACGCCAGCGAGGTCATGATAACCGGGCGGAGCCGGATCTTCACGGCCGACAGGGTTGCCTCGACCAGTTCATGCCCCTGGCTCATCTGCTCCTTGATGAACTGGATGATCAGAATGGCGTTCTTGGTGGAAAGGCCGATGGTGGTCAACAGACCGATCTGGAGATAGACATCGTTGGGGAGGATCCGCAGCGAAACAGCCGCGATCGCTCCGACCAGCCCGAGCGGTATCATCAACAGGTTGACAAAGGGGATGGTCCAGCTCTCGTACAGCGCCGCCACGGAGAGAAATACTACCAGCAGCGAGATGGCATAGAGGAGTGGCGCCTGGGCGCCGGCATTCTTCTCCTCATAGGAGAGCCCGGTCCATTCATAGCCGAATCCCGGCGGCAGCTTGGCAGCCATCTCCTCCATCTCCTTCATAGCCTCGCCGGTGCTTATCCCAGCTGCGGCCTGTCCCATGATCTCGACGGACGGAATGCCGTTGTAGCGTTCCAGGCGGGGTGAACCATACTTCCAGCTGGAGGTGGCAAAGGCCGAGAACGGCACCATTTCATTCTTGTTGTTGCGCACGTACCAACTGCCGATATCTTCCGGCAGCATCCGGTATTTTGCATCGGCCTGGAGAAAGACCTTCTTGACGCGGCCGTTTTCAATGAAATCGTTGACGTAGGAACTCCCCCAGGCGGTGGCAAGAACCTCATTGATGCTGGCCATTGGGACGCCAAGCGCCCCCGCCCGGACATCGTCGATGTCGAGTTTGAACTGGGGGGAATCATCCTGGCCGTTGGGGCGGACCGCTTTCAGTTTCGGATTTTTCATCGCCATCCCGAGCAGCATGTTGCGGGCTTCCATCAACTTCTCATGCCCGAGTCCGCCACGATCCTGGAGCATGAAGTCGAAACCGTTGGCCTGCCCCAGCTCAATGACCGCCGGTGGTGAAAAGGCAAATGCCATTCCGTCTCTGAACTGGGAGAAAGCACCCATGGCTCGGCCGGCAATAGCTGGCGCCTTCAAGTCGGGGGACTTTCGGACCTTCCAGTCCTTCAGCCTGACAAAGGCAAGCCCCATGTTCTGTCCGCGACCGGCAAAGCTGAAGCCGGCAACCGTTATGACCGCCTCCACCGTATTTTTCTCCTTCTCTAAAAAGTGCTTCTCCAGCTGCTCGACAACCTTGATGGTCCGCTCCTTGGTTGCGCCGGCCGGGAGCTGAATCTGGCAGATGATGAAACCCTGATCCTCGTCCGGCAGGAACGAGGTGGGCAGCCGCTGGAAGAGGAACACCATCCCCGCGACAATCGCACCGTAGACCACCAGATAGCGCACCGGTTTGTTAAAGGAGCGTCCGACGATCCCTTCATACTTGTTCCGGGAGAAATCGAAAATTTTGTTGAACCAGCGGAAGAATCGGCAGAACCAGCCGCACTCCCCCGGTGTATGCCCCTTTGCGACCGGTTTGAGCAGAGTGGCGCAGAGTGCCGGCGTCAGGGTCATGGCAAGCAGCACGGAGAGGATCATGGCGGAAATGATGGTAATCGAGAACTGCCGGTAGATGACGCCGGTGGAGCCGCCAAAAAATGCCATAGGGAGAAAGACCGCCGTCAGCACGGTGGCGATGCCCCAGAGGGCGCTGGTGATCTGCCCCATCGATTTAATGGTCGCTTCCTTGGGAGAGAGCCCTTCTTCACTCATGATTCGTTCCACGTTTTCGACGACGACGATGGCGTCGTCAACCAGCAGACCGATGACAATGACGAGGGCGAACATGGTGAGGGTGTTGATGGAGAAGCCGGCGACCGACAGCACCCCCATGGTGCCGAGCAGTACCACCGGCACGGCGATGGTCGGGATCAGGGTGGCACGGATGTTTTGCAGAAAGAGGAACATGATGACAAAGACCAGGAAAATCGCCTCGAGCAGGGTCTTGACCACCTCTTCGATGGAGATTTTGACAAACGGGGTGCTGTCATAGGGATAGACAACCTTCACGCCGGCCGGGAAGAATTTTTCAAGCTCCGTCATCTTTGCTTTTATCCGGTTGGCGGTATCGAGGGCATTAGCGCCTGCTGCCAGTCGGATAGCCATGCCGCCGACCGGTTTCCCCTTGTAGCGGGCCTCAACGTCGTAATTTTCGGTGCCGATTTTACATTCGGCAACATCCCTCAGCCTCACGGTGGAGCCGTCACTCCCCGTGCGCAGGATAATGGCATCAAACTGTTCCGGAGTCTGGAGCAGGGTTCGCGCCGTAATGGTAGCGTTCAGCTGTTGCCCCGGTGCGGCCGGAGAACCGCCGAACTGACCGGCGGAAACCTGGGCGTTTTGACTCTGCAGTGCGGCAATGACATCATTGGTTGTCAGACGGTAGCTATTCAATTTAGCCGGGTTCAGCCAGATCCGCATGGCATTCTGGGAACCGAAAACCATTAACTCGCCAACCCCTTCCGTCCGGCTGACTATATCCTGGACATTGGCAACGAGGTAGTCGGTCAGTGAGTGGCGGTTCATGGAGCCGTCTTCAGACACGATGCCGACCATCATCAGGAAGTTCTTGGTGGACTTGACCACCTGGATCCCTTGCCGCTGGACAATCTGGGGGAGAAGCGGCGTGGCAAGCTGCAGCTTGTTCTGCACCTGCACCTGGGCGATGTTCGGGTCGGTGCCCGCCTTGAAGGTCAGGTTGATGGCGATCGCCCCGGCGGAATCGCTGGTGGAGGACATGTAGATCAGATTGTCGATGCCGTTCAGCTTTTGTTCCACGACCTGGGTGACCGTATCCTGCACGGTCTGGGCGGAAGCCCCCGGATACATGGCATTTATGGTGATCTGCGGCGGCGCGATCGGCGGATACTGGGAGACCGGCAGGGTCTTGATTGACAGCAGACCCGCCAGCATGACCAGGATGGCGATCACCCAGGCAAAGATCGGGCGATTAATGAAAAACTTAGGCATGGAGCGGCTCCTTTATTTTTTGGCTGCTGGTGGTTGTGGTGAGCCGGCGGGTGCTGCTGCCGGTGCGCTGCCGAAAGGAACCGCTTTGACCTGTGTCCCCGGCCGTGCCTTCTGCAGCCCTTCAAGGATGACGCGGTCGCCCGCTTTCAGCCCGTCACTGACCAGCCAGTTGTCCCCCACCGTTCTGACCACCTTGATCGGGCGCGGTTCCACTTTCTCCTCGGCTCCAACGGTCATTACCATTGCTTCGCCTTTCGGATTACGGGTTACCCCGCGTTGCGGGATGAGGATGGCAGCCTCATTTACCCCTTCAACCAGCATGGCCCGTACAAACATGCCGGGGAGAAGCGCTTGTTTGGGATTGGGAAATACTGCGCGCAGGGTAACGGAACCGGTGCTCTGATCCACAGTGACCTCGGAAAATTTGAGCGTTCCGGTCAGTGGGTAGGCCGAGCCATCTTCCAGAATCAGCTTGACCAGCGTTGAGTCACTCTTTTTCAGTACGCCGTTGGCAAGATTCTGCTTCAGCTTGAGCACGTCGGAACTGGACTGGGTCACATCCACATACATCGAGCTGAGCTGTTGAATAGTGGCTAAGGCTGTCGGCTGGCTGGCGGTTACCAGTGCCCCGTCAGTTACGGCTGAGCGGCCGATCCGTCCTGAAATCGGGGCCGTCACCTTGGTATAGGCAAGATTAATCCCGGCAGTTTGTACTGCCGCTCTTGTGGAAGCCACATCAGCCTCAGCCTGCTTGAGCGAGGCCTGCGCATCATCATTATCCTGCTGACTGACCGCATTGATCTTGACCAAATCCTGATAACGCCCGGCCTTGAGACGTACGGAGAAAAGATTGGCCTCAGCCCTAGACTCGGCGGCCTTGGCGCTAGCGTAGGCCGCCTGATAGGAAGCCGGGTCGATCTGATAGAGAACCTGCCCGGCCTTTACATCGCCACCCTCGGTGAAGAGGCGCTTCCGGATGATGCCGCCGACCTGCGGACGCACCTCGGCGATCATCTGCGGGACTGTCCGGCCGGAAAGCTCCGTCGTCAGAGAAACCCTCTCCGGCTTGACCACGATGATCCCGACTTCCGGTGGGCCGCTTGGAGGAGGTGCGGATTTAGGCTTGCTGCAGCCGGTGAGTGTCAAGCCGGTGACCAGTGTCGCCGCAATGAAGACAGAAAATCTACTGAGTGACTGATACATGTAATACCTCGACAAGTTGGAGTAATAACAACAGAAAATATATTTAAAATTACCTTTTTATCGCATCCCAGCACGCTTCAACAGTCCGGGCGATCAAAACATCATCCAGCGCAATGAAGCCGAGGATGTGATCACGGGCTACCGCCAGAATTGGCCCGAAGGCAAGATCAAAGAGGATGACGATGGGAAGATCCTTCATGACTTGACGGGTGATCCCATCTTCAAACAGTTCCTTGAAAACATCGCACCCTTCCTTTGTCCCCAGAAGCGTGTCGCGGCGGTGCGCCACGCCGTAGGGAGAATTGAAAAACTGCTCGATGAAACGAAACTCAATGGGATTTTTGATGAAATAGTTTATCAGGGCTGTGTTGAGGTGGAGAAAGCGCTCCCGGAGTGGTTTCTCGGGATCATATCCTTCCTTGATTAGCGGGTAACTCCGCTCTTCCAGTTCCTGGAAAAGCTCCGTAATCATGACATCTTTATTTTCAAAGTAGCGGTAGATCGTTCCGGCGCCGACACCGGCCCGTTCGGCAATCATGGCCATCGGCGCGCCGTGAAAACCGTTTTCGGCGATCAACTCCAGCGCTGCGCGAACAATATCTTCTCGTTTATCATTTTTTGCCATACAAGAGCTCTCCCGGAATGAATGTTCATTCCTTTCTATTCCAAGAACTATTCTGTCGTCAACAAAAAAATATACGGTTCAGACCAGCTCTTCGATCTTTCCACCCGGTTTCAGGATGAATCTGCTGCCGCGCCAATCAACCCGGTTCCCCAAAAAAGAAAGCGCCCAGGTAAAAAAAGCGAGCATATCCCGTAGCGGCAGGAGCCAGAGCCAGCGGGGGAGCAGCCCGTCCCGGACGAAGCGGCGGCTGAGCAGGGTGCAGACGCTCAGACGGATTCCGTACAATAGCGCAATGACAGCCACTCCGGCTGCCGGTGACGGAGCCAGCACTGTTGCCAGCAGAGCAGCGGGAAAGGGGAGCGTTACGCCCGATGCCAGATAGCCTCCCGGCCGGCTGACCCGCATGGTACGGGCCCAGCGGAGCTGGCGCGACAGTACCGTCATCAGATTTTCCGCTTTGATGACACTCTCGACAAAACAATCGTCAAGCGCAAGCAGCCACCCGGCAAGGTGGATCTTGTTGCCGAGCTGATAATCATCGGCCAGATATTCCGCCAGTGATTCAAACCCACCGATATTCACCAGCGCCTCACGCCTAACCGCCATCGAAGCACCGAGGGCAAAGGTAAGCCCTTCCAGCTGCCGCGCCACCAGCACATTGGGAATCATCTCAGAGGTAAAGCCGAGCGCTTCAAGCGCGGTGGCAATGCCATGCACATTGGAGGTGCGGTACAGGGATGTGACCAGCCCGACCTGTGGCTCATCAAAATGGGCCACGACCGACTGCAGATACTCCGGGGCCACTTTGATGTCGCTGTCGCAGATAATTATGATGTCATGCCTGGCCTGGGGGAAGGCGTTGATAAGGTTTGATACCTTGTGGTTCAGCCCGTGCAGGGCCGGATTGACAACAAGTGATATATCGTGATCGGGGAAATCGTCCATCAGCTGGCGGATGACCGGAATAACCGCATCGTCAGGTGATGCGGCGGCAAAAACGAGTTGCAGCTTCCCGGCATACCGCTGAGAGCAGAACGAGGCAAAATTGGCGTAACTGTTATCGTCCATCCCTTTGACAGGTTTCAGGAGCGAAACCCCGGGGTGGGATGAATGTGCGGTTGGATGAGCATGTTTTTTGAAGTATTTTGCCGCACACCCCAGCGATATCAGCGAATAGGTCAGCGCCGGCAGAACCACCATAAAGGGGAGCAGGTTCTGCAGCATATCAGAGCGCCCTCTGGACGAGGAGCAGATAAGGGGCGGCCGCAGTGACGTTGGTCTGTCCCATGCGCCAGCAATGGCAGGCGCGCGGGTCGAGCCGGGCCGCCCAATCTTCAACGGCGGACTGCTCATCATCGCCGCCACTGTGACCGGGATAAACCACTACGAGCACAGTTCCACCGGTTGCAAGCAGCCTCAATGATTGCTCCAGGGCTATGACGGTTGTTTCCGGACGGGTGATGATGCTGCGGTCACCGCCGGGGAGATAGCCGAGATTGAACAGCACGGCCTGCAGCGGAGCAGTGACATGATCCGCCAGCTCTTCGTGTCCTACCTGCAGCAGCGTTACCCGGTTCGATAGTTCCGTTTCTGCCAGCCTGCGGCTGGTCTCATTAATCGCCTGTTCCTGAATGTCGAAGCCCCACACGTGGCCACGAGCGCCGACCAGCTTGGCCAGCAGCAGGGTGTCATGGCCGTTGCCGCAGGTAGCGTCAACAGCGCTGTCTCCGTCACGCAGAAAGCTGCGAAGGAACAGGTGAGAAAGCGGTACCGGTCCGCGCAGTGCCGCTATGGATGTGCAGTTGGAATCAGTCATAGTTGCGAAGAATAGCAGAACCAGGGGGCTTTTGCCAGTAAGGATTTGTTTGCCTTCGGGAGCTAAAAAGGGTACTACGAGGGCATGATACTAAGAAAAAATGTTGGAAAAGAGCAGAGCGGCAGCCGGCTCGATGACGCCATCAGTACCCTCTGCGTCGGGGTCAGCAAATCAGAGGCGCGCCGCATCATCGACCGTGGCGGCTGTACGGTCAATGTTGCCCTCGTGCGGGTGGCATCGCGGAGTGTCAAAGTCGGAGATGTCATAGAGATCGGCGTCATGGAGGCGGGGCGTTTCAAGGAGCTGCAGCTGCCCCCCGAGGCGCTGCTGTATGAGGACGGAGAGCTGATCGCCGTCAACAAACCGGCCGGGATAAACAGCCAGCGAACTCCCTATCAGTTGAAAGGGACTCTCGAATACTGGGTGACCGAATATTTCAAGGCGGGTGGGAGCAACGAACCGGCCCGGGTTGTTCACCGCCTCGATCGCGGCACATCGGGAGCGATGATTTTTCCTAAGAGCAGGCAAGGCGCCGCCTGGCTCTCCAAACAATTTCAGGACGGTCTTGTGGAGAAACTGTATCTGGCGTTGGTTTCAGGACGCCCGGATCAGGAGCGTTGGACGGTGGATGCGCCGATCGGGAAGGTCGCCTCGGCCCATTACGGTGTTGTTGAAGGGGGCAAAGCGGCTGTCACCGAATTCCGGACGGTGGCGACATCGGGTGACATCTCACTGGTGGAAGCCAGGCCGCTGACCGGCCGCACGCATCAGATCAGGGTGCATCTCGAATCGGTCGGGCTGCCGATCATCGGCGATGCGACCTACGGCGGTCAGCCTGCCGGTCGAATGATGCTGCACTGCTCGGTTATGAAATTTCAGAATTCTAAAAAGGTGGGGATTATTGCCACGGCGCCGCTTGACGGGGAGTTTGAAGAGCGGGTACGCGGGTTACCGCAGGCTTGAATTATTCCCCAAAAACTTGAGCAGAGAAGATATAAATATCACACTCTCCCTGCCAGGCATCCTGAGGCAGACCGGCTTTGATGCAGGTATGCTGCAGGAACTGGTCGCGATTCCAGCCGTATTCGGTCGCCACTTGAGGCAGCAGTACCCCGCGCGAACTCCCCTTGACGATAAAGATGCCGTGTGTACCAACCTGAATCTCATCGACAGATGCGGTCTTTTCCAGCGGTGAAAGCACCGAAATATCAAGCGTAAAATCGGCCAGATCCTCGGGCTTCATCGGATAGAAGCGCGGGTCGCGGGTCGCGGCCGAGACCGCCATCTCCTGCACCAGCAGATAGAGCGGCTGGTCGGAGACAAAATTGCCAATGCAGCCCCGCAGCTCCCCCTTCAGTTTGACCGTGACAAAGCAGCCGGAGTGAAGGTTCAACCCAGGTAATGTTGATACAATAGTCGGGACCTTCCGGTTGGTGACATACTCGATCACCGTTTCCCGGGCGATCTTCAGCAGTTCCTCCTGTTCTTTCCTGGTCAACAGATCCGACATGGCTTCACCTCGTCTATTAATAAAAAATCAAACAAAGTCAGAAAATAATTTAAACACGGAGAGACGGAGAACACGGAGTAAAATCTGAGGATAAAAGTCGGGCTAAAAACTGATTATGAATCATGAACAGCTAATAGATTTTAATCGCATGAATTTGATTTCTCCGTGTTCTCCGTGTCTCCGTGTTATTTTACTGACGTATTCAGGCTAATAATTTTTACGTCGGAACAGCCCGGTTTTGATGCTGGTCACCCGGTCCAGGAACAAAACTCCGTCCAGATGGTCCATTTCGTGCTGGATCGCAACCGCCTCAAAACCGCTGGCGTCAATCTCCCGGAGTGTCCCGTCCGGCTCGCTGAACCGCAGCGTGATGTCGGTCGCCCGATCGACATCGCCGGTGTAGTCCGGCACACTCATGCACCCCTCACGCATCGTGGCCGAACCACTGCGAGCCGTGATCTCCGGATTGATCATGCAGAGCAGGCCGTGGTTGTTCTCTTTGCCGTGGCGGTTTTTGGACACATCAACCACACAGACCCGCAACGTGACGCCGATCTGCGGAGCAGCTACACCGACCGATCCGGGCCCGTCGAGCATCGTATCAACCAGATCCTGGATCAGCTCATGGATCTTCTGGTCTATCTGTTCGACTCGATGACAGAGTTTTTTCAACACCGGATGCGGATAACGTAATATAGGCTGAACCGGCATCGCTAGAAAGCCACCGGCGTGATGACCCGAACGCCGATCTCCACGTTCAGTTCTTTTTTGAGATCGGCCAGTGTATGTTCCACCATTTCAGCGGTAACTCCGTCCGGCAGCGCCACCTCCAGCATCATTACATAGACTGGTTCCTCCTCGGTCCCGATCAGCTTGGTGTTGAGGTCGGTTATATTGATATTGCGGGCGGCGAGCTCGCGGGTGACGCGATAAACGATCCCCGGCTGGTCGGCGCCGTAGACCGAGATCATACAGATTTCGCCATCGATACCCTGACGGTCAACCTCGTCGGAATGGAGGGTTCGAACTCCGAGGCTCATCCCGATTTTGTCGCAGACCGGTTTCAACTCTTCAACCAGCCGTGATTTGCTGAACGGCTTTTTTAGTGAAATGATCAGGATCATCGCAAATTCGCCACCCAGCATCGTGCAGCTGGAATCAGCGATATTACAGCCGAGGTTGAAAAGCCCCTCGCTTATGGCGGCCACGATCCCGGGACGGTCTTTGCCGACCACGGAGACGGCGTAATGCAGGATTTCCGGCTGTGTCATAATAAACCTCTCAGGTTTTAGTACGTATGTTATCGCATCAAAACGATTTCATCTGCAAATGTTTTTTGAAATAGGGTGCTGTTGCGTGGGCAATTCAGCAGTGAGATCCATGCCCGCCACAATTCGTGATCCTGCAGTAGGTGTGGTAGTTGTGACGGTGCAGTTCAGCGGTTCGTGACTATTTTGATTTGTCGGCTTCATGCCAGGCAAGCGCCGCCGCTCCCAGAACTGCGCCGCTCCCCTCCGGCAGCGCCGACTGGAGCAGTTTAACCTTCCCCTTGTACGGAGTGAACAGAAACTCTTCCATGTAGCGCCGCGTCGGTGCCAGCAGCAGTTCGCCTGCGGCCGCCAGTCCGCCGGAGAGAAAGATCGCTTCGGGGCTGGTGTGTGCTACCGCGTCAGCCAGCTTCATACCGAGAATCCGGGCCGTAAAATCGAAGGTTGCCAGTGCAATGCTGTCCCCGGCGCAGGCCGCTTCATAGATCAACTTTGAAGTCAGCTGGCTGAAACAGGTTTCCCTCAGGTTGCTCGGGTCAAGCCGCTGCCCCAGCAGCTCCATTACACTCCGGCAGAGGCCGGTGGCGGAAACGTATGTTTCCAGGCACCCCCGCTTGCCGCAGGCGCAGACACGCCCCGCTGGATCGACGGTCGTATGGCCGAGTTCGCCGGCAAAGCCGTCGGCGCCGTACAGCAGTTCACCATTGGTGATGATGCCGCTCCCGAGGCCGGTTCCGAGCGTGATGACGAGGGCATGCTTCATCCCCCGAGCGCCGCCGAACAGCAACTCTCCAATCGCGGCAGCGTTGGCATCATTGGTTATGGCAACCGGCAGATCATACCGTTTCCGGAACAGCTCCACCAGATTGACTGACGCTCCCCAGTTCAGATTGACCGGATTTTCAACCGTTCCCCGCAGATAGTTGGCATTGGGGGCGCCGATGCCGATCCCCGAAAGTACGACCTGCGGCGGGAGTACCTTGAGTAAGCTCCCGATAGCGTCACAAAGGCGAATAACAAGGGTCTCTGCCGGCTGATCAGCGTGCGTGTCCAAGGTTGTCTCGAACAACAGGCCGCCCTGACGATCAACAAAGCCGAAAGCGGTGGTTGTTCCGCCGATATCTATGCCGATTACGCAATTGCCCGTCTGCATGGCTGCTCCTCAAGAATAATTTTTTACGCAGTAGGTGAGCTCCGGTAACAATGATACCCCATCTCCCCTGTATCTGGTAAAATATGTCGCGCTGTGGTACTGTACCCCTTAGCTATGGCAAGACACACTGCGAGCCGCAACAGTAGCACACGTTGCCACCAAGCTCAATTGTTGTTCAACTGATTGAATTAATGCTTGAAAAGTCGGTTTTTTATCCGATAAGCCTTGGTAGATAGGCTGCGATGGTTTTCTGTGGTTTTCCACAGGTGATTGTGTGCAGCGGAAGGAAGGTGATAGTATGGCGGATATGTTTTCAGCAGCAGCAGCGGATGCACTCTTCTCTTTTAATGATAATGCCCAGGTCCAGCGGAGTCAGGTTGCCCAATATGCATTGAACAAGGCGGCGACGCTCTGGAGTGCCGATAAGACAGACGATGCGATTAAAGAATTCAAGAAGGTACTGGCCTTTGATCCTCAGAACACCGATGCCTACGCCAGTCTGGGTAAGATTTATCAGGGCAAGGGCAATACAACTGAGGCGATCAAATATTTCAAAATTGGCGTCCAACTCGACAGAACGTCAGTGACCGCCCATAATGATCTTGGTAACGCCTATCTCCAGGCGAAGCAGTACACCGACGCTGAAAAGGAATTCAAAATTTCAGCTAAAATGGACCCGATCAATCCTCTGGCAGATTATACCCTCGGCATCCTCTACACGCAGACCGACCGTTTTGCCGAGGCAGAGACCCAGTTCAACAAGGTTGCCAAGGTCTCTCCACGCGACGGCAACGTCCCCTACAGTCTGGGAGTACTCTACAACAAGATGGACCGTCCGGAAGATGCGGTCAAGATGCTTGAAAAGGCGCTCAGACTCAAAACGGATTTTGCCGCCGCCAACTATGAACTCGGTGCTGCCTATGTTGCAATGGGTGAAACTGATAAAGCAGAGGC
>JAFLLC010000185.1 GCA_019162745.1 Deltaproteobacteria bacterium
TATAGTTCTGTTTTTATTAGGTTTTAAGTTGCCGCGAAGCGGTTTAGTTCAACTTAATGCTGGCAACGGAAAACCGCGCCCAATCTTCATCGACGAAGCAGACTACTGCTTATCTAATTCTGAGATATCTGACGCGTTACGGGATATCTATGATTTATCCGGATGTCCGGTTATCCTGATTGGTATGGAAGACATTGCTCGTCGTCTCCGTAATAACAAGCGGATAGCACGGCGAATTACGCAGTGGATTGAATTCAAGGGGCTCAATTTAGACGATTCCAGAATCGTCGCAGAGAGCTGCGCAGAAGTGGCAATTAGTGAAGATCTACTTCAGTATCTTCATGCAGAAACCAGTGCAAATATAGGTAGAATTATCATCGGTTTGACTAAAATTGAGAAATTTGCATTGTCAAATGGTCTCAATGAAATAACTTTAGCTGACTGGGGCAATCGTCTTTTGTATTTTGACCAGCCGATTTTTTCCAAAAAAAGTGAGGTGAGGGCAATTAATGCCCGGTAAGAAGGGAATGAAGCGAAGGGTTGATGAAAAGTCAACTAGAATAAAATATGGCGCTCAATAAGAGTGATACGACACTATAGCATACCGGATATTCTGAGGTTAAAGCGGTAACTTATCAGAATATCCGGATTTTTTTTGGTGTGCGTACCATACATGGTCATGTTGCAAAGGACCGAAAGTATATTTCAGGTCGAACTGGTTAATTTCAAGGATACTATCTTGTCAGAAAGGTAGGTGTTGTCTACCCATGCCGATGCGAACGATGTGGTGAAAGGTTCTCTACAAATTCCTGTGATTACGAAAATTCATATAATGAGTTGTTTAGTGGACCTTTAAAACAATGGTTCGCGGCAAAATAAGTGGGGATATTATGGAAATTGACGAATATGAAAATAGGCTTGAAAAACTTTATCAGCGGAGTTGGAATGCAATGAGAGTTTTTCAGCGATTCACAATCTCTGATTTGCTCCGAACAACAGGACTTGGATATAATGAACGAGACTGTAATCATCTATTGGAATGGATCAAAGCACTTGAAAAACATGAATATATTTCATCCGTTAACTGGTTTGACACCATGTCAGCTGAATTTAAACAGTATAATATGCTTGTAAATTCTGGTCCCAATCGTCCTGTTTGGTGCAATCATTGTCATAGCTACCTTTTCCCATTGGGTTTACCCGTTATTGAGCAAATAAAGAGAGACTCTTTTTGGTTTATTGGTAGTAAATGTTCGGATATATATATAGGCGCTAAAGATCCTGAAACATCTGAGAACTATCAGATTAATGATCGATACTTTAATGTAACAAATTATCAATTATGGGAATTTATACCATCAGGTTGGTACAGTATTGGATATAGTTTTGCCTGTTATGAAAATATAAGACGGGCCATAAATAGATATAAAGCAATACAAAAAGAGATAAAATCAATAAATCAATTGAGCATTGAATTAGAGAATATGCAAGTTGAAATATAATTCATTTGTGAACTTCCACGCCGCAAGCAACGTGGATTCTTGGATCAGAGAAGTGCCTAATCCATACCCCCTTTTTATTGAGCCTCATAAAACACCGGCCTGTGGGCGAGGTCAGCGTCTTTCGGCTTTGCCTGCAGCTTGAATATTACCGATTAAACTTATGCGATTTTCTTTGTCAAGATACTGATGCGACAATGAAGTAGTTTTGGGTGTAATTGCCGAATTCAACTCGTGGTGAAACAAATCACATGCCGCGTTGCCACCTTCCAGGGGACGGTTCAAAGCCCCGTCCTCTGGAAGGGGTTCTTTACTTTGTTTAAAGATCTGCTAAAATAACTTAAACCATAGAACTCTTCCACATTAGTGCACATTTGTGATTATTTTGAAAAGGTAATCAACCGATAAATCGGTAATGTAAATCACTATCATCTCGGCGACCCTCAACCTACAGTAATACAATATTTTTTTGCTTTTTACTGCAAAACCAGTTGCAAGTTACTGCAAAAGCAATCGCAATTTACTGCAAAAGCAATCGCTGCATGACAATACCTCGTAGCTTGCTGCGAGGTAGTTCATTTTTGTGCGCCCGGCAGGGCGCGTGGGGCGTAGCATACCAGACAATTATGGTTCTAGAAGTGGTGCATCAAATAAACAAAAACCTTCATAATAAACCAACCAGCTGCAACCTATGTGCAACCTACAAATAAAAAGCACCTACAAGAAAACTTGCAAGTGCCTGTTTTATTGGCGTCCCCGAGTCGATTCGAACGACCGGCCCCTTCCTTAGGAGGGAAGTGCTCTATCCTGCTGAGCTACGGGGACGTGTGTTGAAGGCTGACAAGATATATCAGAGATGTTGATCCGGTTCAACCTCTTTAAAAAACTAAAAGTTGAGAAGGGAGAAGACCTTCCCTTCCGGCAACCGCTTGCGCCCCCCAAGAAAATCCAGTTCAGCCATGAAGCAGCACTCTACAATTTCTCCCCCCATGCTCTGTACCATATCAACAACTGCGGCCATGGTGCCGCCGGTGGCGAGGAGGTCGTCTGCTATGAGAATTCGTTCGCCCGGTTTGATTGCGTCTTTGTGGATCTCCAGGGTGTCTGTGCCGTATTCAAGATTGTAGGTTTTGCTGAAGGTTTCCGATGGAAGTTTGCCCGGCTTGCGCACCAGCACGACCCCAGCACATAATTTGTACGCAAGCGCCGAACCGATGATGAAACCGCGTGCTTCAACGCCGACAACTTTATCAATCCGTTTGCCGATATAGCGATGAGCAATTAGGTCAATCATTTTCTGGTATGATTGAGCGTCTTGCAGCAGCGTGGTGATGTCTTTGAAAATGATCCCTTTTTTGGGAAAATCAGGGATGTCTCGGATGATGTCTTTCAGGTCATTCATCAACAGTCCTCCTCGCGTTGTTTCAAATTTATGTCAGGCTCTGCGTGTAAAATGCCCGCAATTTTTCGAGACTTTTTGCTTCGATCTGGCGAATGCGCTCCCGGGTGACGCCAAACTGATGGCCGATGGTGTCCAGAGTCTGAGGTTCGTGGTCGTCAAGGCCAAAGCGGAGTGTCAGGATTTGTTGTTCGTGTTCAGTTAGTTTGCTGAAATGGTGGGAGATTAACTCAAATATGTTGATGTTCTCAAGAAGATCTGTCGGGGGAGTCATGGAACAGTCTTTAATGGTGTCAATCAGAGCAAAGTCGTTGCCGTCGCTGATTGGGGCCTCTATCGAACAGGTGTGGCGCAGTAGTGTCATAAGTCGGCGTATATGCTGGACTTTTGCTTTCATGGCGTCGGCTATTTCCTGAATGCTCGGATCCCGGTTCAGTTCCTGGGAAAGTTTTCGCGTAGCTCGAATCATGCGTCCTATGTCGTCAGAGATATGAACAGGCAGGCGAATTGTACGGGATTGATTGATCAGCGCCCTTTCAATTGTTTGACGAATCCACCAGGTCGCATAGGTTGAAAAACGACACTCTTTAGCCAGGTTAAAGCGTTCGACAGCTTTTATCAGCCCCAGGTTGCCCTCCTCAATAAGGTCCAGAAACGGTAAGCCACGGTGTATATAACGCTTGGCGATTTTTACTACCAGCCGCAGATTCGACTCGATCATCTTGCTGCGGGCGGCGGCATCCCCCTTTTCAATTTTTCGGGCGAGTTCCTTCTCGGCAGCGGCATCCAATAGCGGGGTGCGCTGGATGTCACGCAGATAAATCTTGATGGCGTCATCATAATGCTCAAGTTCAACCGGCAGAATTTCACCTTCGCTTTCATCATCGGTACATTCATCGTCAGTTAATATAAGTGGTTCTTCAATATCATTGAGCGTCAATGCCGAGATGTCGATCAGTTGGGATTCCTCGTTAAACTCGTGCGACAATGTCGTATCTTTTTGCATCAGCAGGCTTTCTCCGAATTCTGTTGTTTTCACGCCTGCCACCCTTGTCTGCCGATTAGCGGCACAAAACGGCACTCAACCGATAGTTCTCTCTGTAATTCACCGTCTTCATTTTTAATAATTGTAAGTAACTGCTGGCTGGTGTCGGTCCCGACCGGGATTACCAGACGACCACCCCTGGCAAGCTGATCAGTCAGGATGGCGGGAACTTCAGGTGCTCCGGCTGTAACTATGATGGCGTCAAAGGGGGCAGCTTCCTCCCATCCGATCGGGCTCCCTGCGACGTCATTGATCCGTAGCTGGACATTGAAGAGTTTCAGTGAATCCAGGCATCTGCGGGCACGCAAGGCCAAAAGGCGGATGCGTTCAGCCGAGTATATTCTGTCGGCCAGTGTGGCGAGAAGGGCGGTCTGGTAGCCGGAACCGGTACCGATTTCCAGTACCCTTTCCGTGCCGGTAAGCGCCAGTTTTTCTGTCATCAATGCGACGATATATGGCTGCGAAATAGTCTGCTTCTCACCGATCGGCAGTGCCTTGTCACTGTAGGCCTGAACCGCAAAGGCTTCCTGGACGAAAATATGGCGGGGGATCTTCATCATTGCATCAATGACCCGCTGGTCACATATACCACGGGCAATGATCTGGTCCTGTACCATTTTTTTTCTCATAATCTCAAAGTTCAAGAAAAGCTCCCTGCCTGATCGACTCAATACGCGGTATGCACCGGTCCAAAACGGGCGCAACTATATCAGGAGATAGCCTGAATGTCTATACGTGTCAAAACTCCCATCCGGCCAGAATAGGCAGGGATTTGTGGTTCGTCAGATCGAGATGAAGCGGGGTGATGGAGACGTGCTGACGGTTTATTGCGTGAAAGTCTGTGCCCGGTTCGTCATTGAGTTGTGGTTCTTCACTCCCGACCCAGAAATACTTCCGACCGCGAGGATCGGTCTTGTCGACTATTTTGCCGATGAAGGAGCGCTTCCCCTGGCGGGTTATTTGGGGATTGTGCATTTTACCCAGAGGACAGTTGGGGATGTTGACATTAAGGAAGGTGTCAGAGGGGAGGCCATGGGTAATTACCTGGCGGGCGACTTGTACGGCAATCTTTGCTGCATCGATAAAATAATCGCTAGGTTCGAAGGTGGCCAGCGAAAAGGCGATCGCCGGAATGCCCATCAGGTTGGCCTCCATAGCTGCCGCGACCGTGCCGGAATAGGTGACGTCATCGCCTAGGTTGGCGCCATGATTGATCCCGGAGACCACCAGGTCGGGTACAATTGGCAGCATATTGTGAATGCCCATATTTACACAATCAGTCGGGGTGCCATCCACAGCATACCACCCCTCGTGCAACTTGAAAACCCGCAGTGGCGAGTGCAGGGTTAGAGAGTGGCTGGCCGCACTTCGCTCGCGGTCTGGGGCGACAACAATGACAGTGCCTAACTCTGTCATCGCCTCAGCCAGGGCGCGGATACCGGCGGCGTGGATGCCATCATCGTTAGTGACCATGATGTTCATGGTAAAGATCCTTTTATAGTGAGGTGAAAAGAATTCTTTTATCGCAGAAATAACCGGGCAAATCAAGCTGATCACGTGTTCTGATTTTGTGTTTACAAAACAGCTGTAAGTCGCTACATTTAAAAACTCAAAAAAAGGTATTTACAGCCGGTATACAATCCAGCAGGAGGTGCAGGTATGAAGGCAGTTTTGATGGAAGCTTTTGGCGGCGTGGAGGTTCTCAGGATCGGTGAGGCTGAAAAACCGGATCCTGCCGAGGGACAGGTACTCGTAAAGGTTTTTGCAACATCGATCAATCGTCCTGATCTGGTACAGCGTGAAGGTAAGTATCCGCCACCGGCGGGAGATTCTGCCATTCTCGGTCTTGAAGTCGCCGGGGTTATTGAGGCGCTGGGAGCTGGTGTCACCGGGTGGCAGATTGGCGAGCGGGTTATGACTCTGGTCGGCGGCGGCGGGTATGCCGAGTTTGCCGTGGCATATGCCGGCCATTTGATGCGCATACCGGAGAGCATGAGTTTCGAGGAAGCTGCGTGTGTCTGCGAATCATATATTACCGCTTTTCTGAACGTGTTCATGATCGGTGAATTCAAAGATTCCCAAACTGCCATTCTGCATGGCGGCGGCGGCGGGGTGAATACCGCTGCAATTCAGCTCTGTCGGACGTTGACCCCCTCCAGCAAGCTGATAGTTACCGCTTCTCCCGCTAAAATGGAGAGGGTCAGGGATCTAGGGGCCGATTTTCTGATAAACTTCCATGAGACTCCTGATTTTACGGAGGCGGTGAAGGAATATACGAATAAAAAAGGGGTTGACCTGATTCTGGATCATGTCGGCGCCAAATATCTTGCTCCCAATATGAATTCGCTCGGATATAAGGGGCGACTGGTTGTCATCGGAGTTATCAGCGGAATCAAGGCGGAACTTAATCTGGCCCTGATGATGGTGAAACGCCAGCAGATCATCGGCAGTGTCCTCCGCTCGCGCCCGGTTGCTGAAAAAGCAGAAATAGTAGCAGAGTTTACCCGTCGTGCCTTGCCGAAGTTTGCCGACCGCAGCATCGTTCCGATTATCGAAAAAGTCTTCAGCATTGAGCAGGTGGCCGACGCGCACCGCATGATGGAAGAGGATAAGCATTTCGGGAAGATTGTGCTGAGAATTCAGTGATCCTGTCCTGAACAATAGTATTTTGTACGTTCGATAAGAGTAATACTCAATAATTTACCGGAGGAAGCAGATGTCAGATCAGAACCCGCAGGTTATGCTGGAAACATCCATGGGCAACATTAAAATCGAACTTTTTAAAGAGAAAGCACCAATCACCGTCAGAAACTTTCTGTCTTATGTCAAGGATGGGCATTATGACGGACTGATATTTCACCGTGTTATCAAGGATTTTATGGTTCAGGGCGGCGGTATGAATGAAAATATGGAGGTTAAAAAACCAAAATTCGCCATCAAAAACGAGGCGACCAATGGCCTGCTGAACAAGCGCGGAACGCTGGCGATGGCCCGCACTGCTGTTGTTGACTCGGCCACCTGCCAGTTCTTTATTAATACGGTTGATAATGCATTTTTGGACCATACCGGAAAGCATCAGGACAAATTCGGCTACTGCGTATTCGGCGAAGTTGCTGATGGGATGGACGTGGTTGACCAAATCCGGGCGGTGAAAACAGGCAATAAGAATGGGCATTCCGATGTACCGCTGGAACCGGTTTTTATAATCTCAGCCAAGCTGATTGAGCAGGAGGCTTAAACATGAATAACGACCAGGTCTGTTATACATTTGACGCGGCGCTTGAAATGGCGATTACGATGGAAGAGGAAGGGTTCCGTAATTATCTGTCCGCTATCCGTCAGTTGACCAACAAGGGAGCCAAGGAATTGATGCGCGACAATGCGCTGGATGAACTGAACCACAAGCACCAGTTGGAGAAGGCGCTTTTGGAAGGTCGAATGGATGGGGGTGATGATCTTGACAAGCCGATTCCTACCATGCACCTTGATTACATTTTTAAAAAAGAGGAACTTGGGCCTCATTCCGGTGTGCGCGAAGCGCTCATTCATGCTATCCATCTTGAAAAGGGGGCGGTGGATTTCTATGGGAAAGTTTCCAGCGGTTGTGCCGGGGCACCTATGGGCAAGCTGTTCGCTCAGCTCCTTAAAGAGGAGAGTTGTCATCTTCAGGCACTTGAAGATCTGTATGAACAACACTTTTTGACCGAAAACTGATCGTCATCACAAAAACATTAATGTTGGCCATCAATAAAAGCGACCTACCTTCTCATTATTTCTGATTTGAGAGGGTCGGTCGCTTTTCTGCTTTGTGTACGGCAACTATTTATTTTCTAATGGCTGGTTTAACTTTTATTGTACGCTATTTAAGTTCGAACTCATTTAAATCATCATCTGAAAAATCAAGTGAGTCCGGGTGGTTTGCCTCGTTAAGGCGAGAGCTGATATCCCTGAAGCCGGGGTTTGCGATATTTATTTCATTTAGAAGGATATTTGCCTCTTCCGTTTTTCCTGCAGCTTCATATCCTGTTGCCAACTCATATTTTACGGCACAGCTTTCTACTACGCTTAATCCCGGTTTTAATAGAGCCCGCAGCATTGTTATGGCATTTTCCACTTCGCCACGTTCTCTCAGGCATGCGCACTGCATTATCATGCACTCCACCCGTCGTGATGCGTCCAGTGAAGCCTGACGAAACTCGTTAATTGCTTCATCGTATAAACCCATCTCTTTGAATGCCTGACCCAGATCAAAGTGTGACTGTGCGTCAGAACTCTCCATCTCACTGCTGAACTTTACCCCGCTTGGGGCGGTGGTGATGGAATCAAACAGGTCGCTGACAGAGTCAAGCCAGTTGCCCTCTAACGGGGCAGTAGCTATTTCCTGATCCAGGGAACCGAATGGGGAGTCAATATCGATCTCAATCTCAATCTCCTCATCAGAATGCTGGAGCGGATCGACAGCTGTATCGGCAGGTTCGTCCTCGGTGGGAGCAAAAACAGGAATCTGTGCCTGCTCTGAAGGTTTTTCGCCGGAAAAAGGGAAGTCATTCTGCACCCGCCCGGAAACAGAGCGCAGTGATTGCAGTTTTGAAGATAGAGAAGATAATTCGTCCTCGTTGCCGGTCGCATCTGCCAATCTGATGAGTCCTTCCAGGACTCTGACGTTGATCGGATCTATCTTGTCAAGAGAGTGATAGGCCTGCTCCAGTTGCTGCAGAAAACCGGCAGAAATCAGGGGCGCTTCGTATTGATCAAGCAGCTCAAGTGCCCCTTTAAGGTTATGCTCTTCAGTGACAGACGAGATGAGACCGAGCATTGCTGCAGGTTCTGTCGGGAAAAATTTCAGATAATGCTGATAGGCGATCTTAACTCGCTGCGACTGTTCAAGAGATTGATAAGCCATTACAATCAGGTCCCAGGCCCGCTTTATGTTCGGGTTGCTGCGAAGGAGGTTCTGGAGGCCGTTTATGGCCGTTACAGCATTGCCCTGATCGATCTGCCCGGCGAATACCTCGAGCATGAAGTCCGGTTTGTCGGGGAAAAGTTGTTGAATACGGCCGCAAACTTTGGAAAGTGTGGTGTTGTCACTCCTTTCCAAAAGGAGGGATATTGTTTTTGTAAACAGAGCGTATGATTCATCCTTCTTTCCCTGTTGAAAGTAGGCTTCTGCAAGTTTGATCTTTATCGGTATATTCTGCGGATCAACATTCTGCATGCATGCGAGTATGCCGAGCGCCTCGGAAATGTTGCCCGTTTTTTCGTGAAACTCATATACTAATTTGTATTCGGAAAGGGCATTTGCAACGAGGCCATGCTTTTCGTTCAGCTTGGCAAGCATCAGAGATAGTGAAATGTCGGCAGGAAAAAGCTTTTGCAGCTGTTTGTAGACGGCAATGGCTTTCAGATAAAAACCATTCTTTGAAAAATGTTTGCCGATGGTTTCAAGCTCTTTACGGGCATCATCAATGCATCCGGATTTAATTAACAGTTCGGCCAGTTTCTGTCGCAAGTTAACAGCAGCAGGTTCTAAATTCAGAATCTGCTCGTAAACTTTGGCCGCTTTGTCAAACTGACCGCGCAGCACAAATTTTTGAGCATTTTCGATCAGCTTATCTTTTTTTGAACTGTCAGCCATCAAATTCCTCGAGGCCAGGGACACTTGCCTGATAAACGGTGTAAAGTGTGTATATGAAATATTTTCTGCGTAACTTTAAAAAAGGTTTTTTACGTACCGGAAACAGCCAAACATTGACGACTCTGTAATTAGTAAAAACTACTGTAACAGTGGTAGTTTGTCAAGATCAATATCCTGGTTATATCAGGATAATCAGCATATTATGTGGTTTGTTTTGCTTTGACATGGCACCGAAAATCCTTTAGGTTGCTCAGACGTTTAGTCAGTATGTACATATAATCCGGAGGCTGTGAGATGCGTTCCCTGCCGAAAGCAAATCCGCTGTATGAAAAGATCTCTGCCAATAAAATAGTTTTACCGGATATTTTTGAAAAACTCGGAAGCGGCGGTTTTACCGGCTATATTCATCATTCGGTCCCGGAATTCGAATTTTTTGGAATCTTTGCCAAGGGGAAGCTTCTCTGTGCTGTCAGCAGTGATGATGGACGGGATCAGACCGGTTTTGAAGCCATCTCGCTCCTGTTTGACAAGGTCATCACAACCGGTGGTGAAATAAATGTGTATCGCATGACGGCAGATATTGCCGTATGCGCCCATGCTCTGGCCGTCGGCACCCGTTTTTTTAATGGCGAAGAGGTCCGTCAGGTGGACATCAGGGGTGCGCTGGGCCTCTTGAAAGCGCAGGGCGCAAACGGGGTCGTCCGCTTTTATACATCTGAACGCTCTGCCATGATATTTTACAAGGACGGCTTGGCGATCGGTTTTTATTACGATGGCGCCGGATCGATTGAATCATCTCCGGATGAATCACGACGAATTGCCGCTCTGCCCGGTGCGTGTGTCGAAATCTGTTCAACCAGGACTCTGGGTGAGCTGATACAGTACGACCTGCTGCAAATGGTTAACCTGCAGAAATTGTGGGAATCAGCCCGATCGAGGAATGCGGCGTCAACCCCTAAAGAAGCTGCTGATGCCGGTCCCTCAGTTTCGATACTCAGCCAGCAGAAACTGTTTGAGCTTGTCGATGATCTTTCTGAAGTCGCTTCCGCATATCTGTCCAGACAGGGACGTGTCATTGTTGAGAAGAGAATCAAAGAGCGGGGCGGTCCATCCCGGTTGCTTGACGATGCGGAGCGAGCATTTTTTATTGCCGGGGTCGAGGCTGATGCCGTCGTTTGCGATTCTCAAGCCCGCATTGGCGAAATGATTGATCTGATGAAATCAGAAATTGCCGCCCGCCTTGCAGTTTAGTGTACCCAACAGAGGTTAACAGTGCACGTTCAGCAGCTCCTCAAAGATTATCTGGAAATTCATGGTTACTGGGTGTTGTTTGTCGGCACTTTTCTCGAGGGGGAAGCGGTCCTGCTCCTGGCCGGTTTTCTCGCTTTTCAGGGGTATCTGGATATTGTGGGCGTCATATGTACCGCCTGGGCAGGCTCTTTTTTGGGAGACCAGACCTTCTTTTACCTCGGACGCTTTAAGGGGAGAGTCCTGCTCAAACGTTTTCACTCGATTGCCAAAAAGTTCCGTGAAGCTCTCAAACTGATTGAAAAATACGGGAATTTTGTGGCCTTTATTTCCCGGTTCACCTATGGATTCAGGATCGTCCTACCGATAATTCTCGGTATTACCAATCTTGCTCCCCGCACATTTCTCTGGATAAATCTGGCCAGCGCCCTCTCCTGGGCTGTTCTCTTTTCACTGCTCGGGTACCTGTTCGGTAAAAGCGCTTCACTCGTATTAGACAATGTCAGCAACTATGAACATTACCTCGTTCTGGCACTGCTTGGCTTCATCTGCATAGCGTGGTGCGTTCATGCCTATCACGTCTGGAAGCTCAAGAAGCCTGCCAGAGAACGGCTGGCAAGAATGCGGGCACACAAACTTCATGAAGGAAAATAACTTGAACAAAGACATCATCATTATTCTGGTTGAACCTCAATCGCCCGGCAATATCGGCATGACCTGCCGGGCCATGAAAAATATGGGCTTAACTCAGTTAAGAATCGTAAAAGGGTGTGATCGCTTTGACGCCGAGTCGCTCAAATTTGCCGTTGCTGCACGGGACCTGCTCGAATCTGCCCAGGTATTCCCCGATCTCGCTTCAGCCATGGCGGACTGCACCCTGTCGGTCGGTACTACCAGGCGTCACGGTAAATACCGCCAGGAAATTCTTTCTCCCGTAGAGGTTGCCGGTCACTTCAGAGAACAGGTCACTCCGGAGTGCCGGGCGGCAATCGTTTTCGGGCGTGAGGACAGCGGCCTGACGACTGATGAGCTCTCCCTCTGCCGCTGGCATGCCACTATTCCTACCTCTGACCAGTATGGTTCACTCAATCTGGCTCAGTCCGTGCTGCTTTTTTGCTATGAGCTTGGTAAAGCCGGCGAGTCAGTTGGGGGGGGGCGTCCGCTTGAACTGGCAAAATCTGCAGAGATGGAAGCGCTCTTTGCACATTTTAATTCATCTCTGGAGAGGATCGGTTTCCTGAATGAACAGAATCCAGCGCATATGATGCGTTCGCTCCGGCGCATTTTCTTCCGGGCGAATCTTGACAGCCGTGAGGTCACCGTGCTGCGCGGGATGCTGACGCAGATTGACTGGGCCAGCTCGGCATTTGACGGGAGGAAGCGTTCATGAATCCGACGACAATCGGTTTTGTAGCCGGCATACTAACAAGTATTGCCTCTATCCCGCAAGTAATCAAGACGCTGAAGAGTCGTCATGTCCGCGATATCTCCATCTGGCAGCCGCTCCTTTTGGCGTTCGGTGTCGGGCTTTGGATGGCATACGGTTTTCTTATTAATGACTTGCCGCTGATTTTAGCCAACATTACGCCTCTGATCTGTAATATTGTCCTGACCGGTATGAAAATACGCTATGGCAGGGAAGACCAGAACAGCCTGCCGCACCATCATACTGGGCAAACACCATGAAAAAAACCGTTGCCAATTTTTCACACTTTTAAAGCGTACCAGGCGAGACTTTAATTGGATATCTTCTCTGAAAAAACAATTCTTACGGTCAGCCGTCTGACCGCTCTGCTCCGCGGAGTGCTTGAGGAGAATTTTGAGCAGCTCTGGGTGCAGGGAGAGGTATCCAACCTTTCCTATCCTTCTTCAGGCCACTGCTATTTTACCCTCAAAGACGCCGGTGCCCAACTGCGCTGCGTAATGTTCAAAAACGCCGTAAAGAATCTTAAATTCCGGCTGACGGACGGGATGGCGCTGATTGTGCGTGGCCGTATTTCAGTGTATGACCAGCGCGGTGAATATCAGCTGATTTGCGAATATATGGAACCGGCTGGAGTCGGAGCCCTGCAGACCGCCTTCGTGCAGTTAAAGGAAAAACTGGCTGGTGAAGGGCTTTTTGCGGAGGCTCATAAAACAGCGATGCCGCTCTTTCCCCGTAAAATAGGAGTGATCACCTCGCCCACGGGCGCTGCCATCCATGATATTCTCAATGTGCTTAAGCGCCGTTTTGCCTCGCTGGCGGTATTGCTGTATCCGGTACGCGTGCAGGGTGAAGGATCGGCGCTGGAGATTGCCCGGGCAATTGATGAGATGAACCGCCTGGCCGAGGTGGATATTCTTATAGTCGGCCGCGGTGGCGGTTCGCTGGAGGATCTGTGGGCTTTTAACGAAGAGGTTGTAGCCCGCGCTGTTTATCGGTCAAAGATTCCGATTATGTCGGCCGTTGGCCACGAAACTGACTGGACTATCTGCGACTTTGCAGCTGACCTGCGTGCGCCGACGCCGTCGGCTGCTGCCGAACTGGTAATTGCAAGTGCCGGTGAGCTTCGCAGCCGGATCGATGCTCTTTCAAGCCGCTTGCAAAGATCGGTCGAAAATCTGCTGGCCGCGCATGACAGTCGCCTCGCAGGTTTGCGCAGGGCGCTGCATGACCCGCGGACGATGCTGGGACATCTGGCGCAGCGACTGGATGATCTGACCGGAAGGCTGGAGACCGGCTTGAACGTGGAGGTCTCTCGCCGCCGCGACCGCTTTGAGCGACTTCAGGACGCTCTGCAGTATAACGACCCGAAAGGGATGATCGCCACTCTGCGGCAACGGGTCGGGCTGCTGGCGCTACGGACGGAAGGCCTGCTGAATCAGCGTATGGAACTCCTCCGGCAGGGATTCGGCGACAATGCCGCGCGCCTGGAGGTGCTGTCACCTCTCAAAACCCTTGCCCGCGGCTATGCGATTGCAACGCATGGCAGCGACGGAACGGTGGTGACCGATGCCGCTTCGCTGGCAACCGGCGAGCAGTTGCTGCTGAGGCTCCACCGCGGACAGGCCCGCTGCCGGGTTGAAATAATCGAAACCGGCAAAGCTTGACGCCCGCCGGCATACCTGTATACAATTACCACCATTAAACTTAACGGGAAATAAACTATGGCGGCTGATAAATTTGAAGTATCCCTGAAGAAGCTGGAAGAAATTGTAAAGCGCCTGGAAACCGGGTCGCTTTCGCTGGAGGATTCCCTGAAAGCCTTTGAAGAAGGGGTAAAGTATGCGGCCTTCTGCTCCAGCCGACTTGACGATGCTGAGCGGCGGGTTGAAATCCTGTTGAAGCAGAAAGACGGCTCACTTAAGCGGGAGCCCTTTGAATCCGGGGAAGACTGACAGGGAGGGAGCTGTAGATGGAGTTGAAAGCATATATGAAAGAGCGGTGTACCCTTGTAGATGATGCGCTTGACCGCTTTCTCCCGAGAGAAACCGAGTTGCCGCACAGTGTCCACAAGGCGATGCGCTACTCGGTTTTTGCCGGCGGCAAACGGGTACGGCCGATTCTGCTTCTGGCGGCCTGTCAGGCGGTTGGCGGAGATATAGGGCGGGCTATCCCCGCAGCATGCGCCATGGAGATGATTCACACCTATTCCCTGATTCACGACGACCTGCCGGCGATGGATGACGATGATTTCAGGCGCGGTAATCCGACCAGTCACAAGGTGTTCGGGGAAGCGATCGCGATTCTGGCTGGCGACGCGCTTCTGACGGAGGCCTTTAAGCTCGTCAGTGACCCCCGTTTTTCAGCCGGTAGCGACCCTTCCGCTCTGCTGGCCGTAATCCATGAGATTGCGACGTGCGCCGGTTCCTACGGCATGGTTGGCGGCCAGGTGATCGATATGGAGAGTGAAGGTTCCAAGGATATTGACCTGGCGACCGTTCAATACATCCACACCCACAAAACCGGAGCCCTGATCAAGGCGGCTGTCGTGGCCGGGGCGATTCTCGGGGGTGCCTCCGTGGAACAGTTGGCGGCGGTTACTCGCTATGGTGAAGCGGTCGGACTGGCCTTCCAGATCGCCGATGATATTCTCGATATTGAGGGTACGACCGAAGAAATAGGCAAGGATGCCGGCAGCGACCAGGCCCGCGGCAAGGCGACCTATCCGGCTGTGATGGGACTGTCCGCTTCCAGGGAAGAGGCCGGGGCGATGAGGGATGAGGCACTGTCGGCACTGGAGGCCTTTAGTGCAGATGCCGATCCGCTGCGGGAAATAGCACGGTACATTGTGCAGCGCAGAAACTGAAATCTTCACCATTGGCCTTTTAGGCCCGTGGTTGGGTCCTCCTTCATCAGGAGATGAATCTAAAACACAGACGGGCATTCCCATGTCGATTCTCGAAACAATAAATTCACCAGAAGATCTCAAGCGTCTTCCGGCTTCCCGACTCCCTGAGCTTGCCGCTGATCTGCGGCGGATCATCATAAAAACCTGTGCCGCCAATGGCGGCCATCTGGCGCCGTCTCTGGGAGTTGTGGAGCTGACGATCGCTCTGCACAGGGTTTTTACCACGCCATCGGACAAGATCATCTGGGATGTCGGGCATCAGGCCTATGCCCACAAACTGCTGACCGGTCGCCGCGATAATTTCGGCACGTTACGCACTCTGAACGGTATCAGCGGATTCCCCAAGCGTAATGAATCACCGCATGATGCTTTCGACGTTGGCCATGCATCCACCTCAATATCCGCTGCGACCGGCTTTGCAGCTGCCCGGGATCTGGACGGGAGAAAGAACAAAGTAGTGGCTGTCATAGGTGACGGTTCCATGACCGGAGGCATCGCCTATGAAGCGATCAATCACGCCGGGCACCTCAACAAGGACATGATCATTGTCCTAAACGATAACGAAATGTCGATAGCCGAAAATGTCGGTGCCCTGTCTAATTTTCTGACCCGTACGGCATCAAGCGAATTTGTCCAGCGCTTCAAAAAAAATACTGAATCTGTTTTTAAGCGGCTGGAAGTTGGCAAAGGCGTCCTCCATGTTGCGCGCAAGATAGAAGAGTCATTCAAAGGTCTTTTTACACCCGGCATGCTTTTCCAAGCATTCGGTTTCGAGTATATCGGGCCGATTGACGGCCATGATCTGCCGGCGCTGCTTGAAACACTCGAAAATGTAAAGAAATTTGACAATGCGGTTCTCATCCACGTCCTTACCAAAAAAGGGATGGGATATAAACCTGCCGAGAAAAATCCGTCACTGTTTCACGGCGTCGGGCCGTTTGAAATAGAGACAGGCAAGGTGCTCAAGGGGAAGGGGGGGGCAGCCTCATATACGGCGGTTTTTGGCGCTGCTCTCTGCAAACTGGCCGCCGAGGATGACCGGATTACCGCCATTACAGCTGCCATGCCCGACGGCACCGGTCTTTCCGGGTTTTCCAAAGAGTTTCCGGAGCGTTTTTTTGATGTCGGAATTGCCGAACAGCATGGCGTCACTTTTGCTGCCGGTTTAGCCGCAGGCGGTTATCGCCCTGTTTTTGCCGTGTACTCCAGTTTTCTTCAGCGCGCATTTGACCAGGTTTGCCATGATGTCTGCCTGCAAAACCTGCCGGTCACGTTCGCCATTGATCGCGGCGGAGTTGTCGGCAACGACGGACCGACCCATCACGGCGCCTTTGATCTCTCCTATCTGCGCCACCTTCCCAATCTGACCCTTATGGCCCCCAAGGACGAAAACGAACTGCAGCACATGCTGGCAACCGCCATCAGTCTCGGAACTCCGGCAGCGCTGCGCTACCCTCGCGGAAACGGTTATGGAGTGGCGTTGGACCAGGTGTTTGAAATTCTTCCGGTAGGGCGTGCGGAACTGCTGCGCCAAGGAGATGCCGCTGTAGTACTAGCCCTCGGCACGATGGTACATCCGGCTTTGGAAGCTGCTGCCGCTCTAGCCGGGGAAGGTATTGAGCTGACGGTCGTAAACGCCCGTTTTGTCAAGCCACTTGATGAAACATTAATCATCGCGTTGGCAGAGAAATTCGGTATTCTGATATCCATTGAGGAAAATGCGCTGCAAGGCGGTTTTGGCACAGCAGTTCTGGAGCTGCTTGAACAGCGCGGTCTGAATGGGATCCGTGTGCTGCGCCTTGGCTATCCCGATTCCTATATTCCCCAGGGTGAACAGCATGAACTGCGCACCATGCTGGGGTTGGAGAGCGGCGGTATTACATCGTCTATCCGCAGTTTTCTTGCCCAGGACTCGGTCACTTCAACTTGAAATGTGATGGAGCGCTGGCAGAGTGACTAACTTCGGTGAGGCGGAAAATTACGACTATGTGAT
>JAFLLC010000179.1 GCA_019162745.1 Deltaproteobacteria bacterium
GTCGCGCTGGTAAAGGAACCTTTCTCATGGCCGAAGAGTTCGCTTTCCAACAGTGCGGCAGGGATTGAAGCGCAGTTAATGGCGACAAAAGCCGCTTCGTGACGGTCGGAAAGGTCGTGAATAGCCCGTGCAATGAGTTCCTTACCTGTGCCTGATTCACCGGTAATAAGAACAGTAGAAGGGATACGGGCTATTTCACGCACCTGCTCAATTACTTCGAGAAAAGGCCTGCTCCTGCCGATCATTGGCGAGCGTCCCAGCAGGCAGCTGTCTGCACGTTTCAGGTTACGCACTTCACGTTTTAGTGTCTGTGTCTGAAGTGCTAGTTTAACTATTACACGTAATGCATCTGCTTTAAACGGCTTTTTCATATAATGAAAAGCACCCATTTTAAGGGCATCTACGGCGCTTTCCACCGATCCGAATCCGGTAATGATTATAACCAGCAGCTCCGGATCAAGTTCTTTCAGAATTTTGAGAACGTCGATGCCGTTTTCAGAACCAAGGTTAAGATCCAGGAGAGCCAGATCTATTTCACCGGAAGAGACCTGCTCACGCGCTTCACCGGCATTGGAGGCCTGACAGACCTGGTACCCGTCTACCGATAAAATCCGCGAGACGGTTTCCCGGATAAAAGATTCATCATCAATAATAAGAATTTTTTCCATAGATTTCTGTGTTCGCCTGTTTTATACGGGGTATTAGTTGTCGAACATCAGCTTACGTTCGAAATCCATCGAATGAGTCAGGCGCTGGGCATCATGCAGGGTAATCAGATCCTGACGGTACAGTTGCAGCAGGTGCATGTCGAGTGTCTGCATATGATACTGGGATGCGCCATTTTCAATATGCTTTTCGATTTCATCCAGGCGCCCCTCGCGAATACAGGCCTGGATAGTTGTCGTCGCCCGCATGATCTCGACCGCCGGCAGTATTTTCTCACCTGATTTATCCTTGACCAGGCGGATTGAAACCGTGGCGACAAGAATATCTGCCAAGCGTTGACGCATTATTTCCTGCGTATCGGGTGGGAAGTGCCCGATTATCCTGTTGATGGTAGAGACAGCCCCCTGGGTGTGCAGGGTAGAAAGGACCAAGTGCCCGGTTTCAGCCGCTTTTATGCAGGAATCAATGGTTTCCTTGTCGCGCATTTCGCCGACCATGATGACATCCGGATCCATCCTGAGCGCCGCTTTCAGAGCCGAAGTGAAACTGTCGGTGTCAATACCTATTTCGCGTTGAATAATACAACTTTTCTGTGATGTAAATAAAAATTCTATTGGATCTTCAATAGTTATAATATTATAGCTAAAGTTCTCGTTGAGGTGTCTCAGCATGGAGGCGAGCGTGGTTGACTTGCCGTTGCCGGTCGGACCGGTTACCAGAATAAGACCGTTGGGAACCTGGGCGATCTCTCCCAGAACCTGCGGCAGATTCAGTTCCTCAAAACTCCCGATAACCGGAGGTATCACCCGCATGACAATGCCGAAATGACCTTTCTGGCGGAAGATGCTGACTCTGAAACGCCCCCCGGTCGCCAGAGAATAAGAGGCGTCACACTCTTTGAGATCGTTGCTTATCTGTCGGCCATTATGAGCTAGAACGGTCTCAGCGATAAACTGAGTGTCAGTCGGAGTCAAATTGGGCAGTTTGGCGCGAACCAACTGGCCTCGCCCGCGAAAAAACGGTGGGTTGTCCACCTCAAAATGGAGGTCGGAAACTTTTTTTTGAAATGCAATCTCCAGAATCTGATGCAGAACCTTGATGTCCATCATCCCTCCGCTGATTTAATAAATGGTGAAATAGATAAGCTATATCAGGCCGGTTTTTCAATTTTTTTCCGGTACAGGGCATTGTCCAGAATCGACCCCGCGTGCATTGCAAGCGCTTCAAGCATGTTTATTTGAGGCGGGGAAACCGGTTTGGACCCAAAATCGGCATAGGTTACGGCGATAACCTTGCCACGGCTGATCAGCGGTACTACCATAATCTTCTGGCTGTGCGGCGCTTTGATCTCCTTGTACAGGAAATCCGCCAGTGCCGCATCGCTCCGCTGCCCGTAATAGAGGCGGCCATTTTTAACTACCTCCTGAAGTACCGAATGCCCCTCAAGCGGGATACGGAACAGGAGCGGCGATGTCACGCCATCGGTTTTGGCAGTGGTGACACCGATCGATTTTTCCGCGATCAATTCAGACTTTGCAACAACAAAGGTCAGGACCCGTTCGAACTGGAGCGCCGCAAACTGGAGCAGTACCAGTGCAATCTCCGGCGGTTCGGAAAGTGATTTCAGCTGGTTGAATGCCAGAATAAGATGCTGCCCGATTTGATGGTCCGGCACCGGTAGAATTGATTTCAGGTACGAGCCAATTCCGGAAAGAAATGATATCATCTGCGGCACATATGACTCTTCATGACAGAGAATGCAGGGGCGGGGAATAATTGACCTCGCCCCTGCTCCCAGAGCGTCCATACTGATAGCGCGCCAGGTGTGGCAGCAGGCTGAAATCATGATTGAAGACTGCGGGTAGGCGGAAACCATCTGACGCACGAGTGCCAGGTGGTGCATGCCATCGTTATCGTGAGGGATGTCCACTACCAGGACCGGATGCAGATCCCTGCCAAGTGACTGTTCGATGACAATGTCCAGTCCGCTCTCTTCATCCGCAGCAAAAATAAACAGATTCTCGCGCCTGCAGACCGCTGTTATTGCATGGGAAAGCAGTTTGTCCTGAGACAGCAGGATAATTGCCGTAACCGGCGGAGCTGATTCTGATGATGCTGAAACAGAAATACTGGTCAGGATAGAAACCAGCTGTCCCTGCTGATCGACCGTTGTTTCAGGAAGTGCGCTGATAACAGCCTGCAGGTGTTCATCGGCCGGAACATGCTCTTTCAGGCCGATGAACACATCCGAAATTTTTCGTGGAATTGTGTCGAGGGCATCAAGGCCGAGCAGATCGGCTGTTATTTCCGGTGTGTCGGAGTCGTAGCCCGCATCCTCCGTTTTACTGTTGTTTTCTTCGGCAAAGAAGATTTCGCTCAGTGTCCCGTCACGCACCTTCTCATCATAAATACGCAGTGATTCCATCAGGATCTCCTGCGCATTCAGCAGAATCTCATGATGCAGTTTTTCCGGGAAATAGCGATATTCATCTGAAACATATTTTTTAGAAACATCGAGCGAAAATGTACCGTTCGCCCAGGTCAGAACCTCTACAATGGTCATTTCAATCAGCGTCTCAAGCCCCTTGAAAGCGGTATCCTTGTCAATAGTGCCATGTTCAATCAAGGTGGCAATCAGTGGTTTGCGATTTACCCCGGCACCTTTTTGCTCCAACAGTGCCTGATCGAGTTGTCCCGTGGAAATGGCTTGCATATCCACCAGCACCTTGCCGATGCGGACGCTGTTGTTTAAATGATTTGCACTGACAAAAAAACCATCGTGAAAAACAAGCTGGCTCTCTCCCATGGGGCACTTTAGATATAAAATACCGGTTTTACTGGTCATATGTAGAAGTTGAATAACATCTACCAGCGGAAAATGTTCAAGGTCACCGTTGAATGACATACAGAACCCCTCTTTTATAGTCATAAACAGCCGACACTATACCGTAATTTGATTTTATTTTGTTGCAGATTGTTTCTGATATATCGTTATTCTGTATGAAATGGCTGGATTATCAAGAGGAGGATATCAATTCAATCAGCTTGTATTGAATAAAGGTATCTGCTACGTTCACATTTGATTTTTCTTGGAAACAGTCCTGTTCAACCGTGCTCAAAAGAGACCCATGGAAGAACATCGATTTTGTCATATAAAACGGAATTCTCCCTCAGGAGCCTTTGATATATGAAAATATCCTGTCCTAAATGCAACGCCAGCGGAACTATACCTGATCACGAGGTTCCTGAATCCGGCCGTTTTATAAGCTGTCCACGCTGTAAGGAAGGCTTTACCGTCAATAAACCAGGTTCAGGGACTGATGCCTACCTGGTTGACACCTGTCCTTCCTGTGGTTTCAGCACGTTTGATGACGAAACGTTTGGTACCTGTCCCAAATGTGGTGTTATGATCAAGACGTTTGTAGAGCGGCAACGGGAAGAGCAGCGACTGAAGCGTAATCAGGAACTGCTGGAAAAGAAGTTTAACAATGTTGAAAACGTTCCGACACCGGCTGCTGCCACAGCTGCCACTGTCTCAGATTTTATTGACAGTCTTCATCCTGTCAATCTTATAGGTTGGGGCGTGACTGCGGTTGCAATATTAATTATCAGTACAGGATTGTGGGGGGTTATCAGTTATGACAGTGCCGAGATTCAGACTCTGTTGATAGAAAAGGGAGAGGAGAATGTATCAGGTCTCCATGTTTTTCTGCATTACGGCCTGCTGCACTGGTTCAGATTTATATTCGGACTTGTAGCGCTGACGGTTTCGATACTGTTTATGAAACGTTTAAAAATTGCGCTGCAGGCCTTGAGCTGCTTGTTGTGGGCGACCATTATTCTTGTTCCGTTGTCGTATGTAATTGAGTTTGTCTTCTGGGTACTGGTTCCGATACCACACACAATCAGCGGCTACCTGATTGAAATTCTGAATATCCTCTTCTTTAGCGCTCTGATTGGGGTTCCTCTTTATCTGCTGGAGCGCTATCTTCACGATCGAAAAATAACAACAGTAGTCAACCTTTAAGATGGTTAAATATCCTTTCAATCCCTGAACCGTTTCAGCAAATCGCCGTACTCGTCTATTCTTCTGTCACGAAGAAAGGGCCAGATACGGCGCACCTTCTCGCTCCTCGCACGATCGATCTCTACCAAAACAATTTCTTCGTTCTCCCGTGACGCTTCCGCCAGAATTTCTCCTTGCGGTCCGGCCGCGAAACTCCCCCCCCAGAATTTGATGCCGACTTCCGCACCCTGCGGTGAACTTTCAAAACCGACCCGGTTGACTGCCAGGAGCGGCAGGCCGTTAGCGACTGCGTGTCCGCGCTGTACAGTGACCCATGCGTCATATTGCCGCTGCTGCTCTTCAATCGCATCTTCTGGATCCCAGCCGATAGCGGTTGGGTAGATCAGCAGATCCGCTCCAGCCAGGGCCATCAGTCGGGCGGCTTCGGGGAACCATTGATCCCAACAGACCAGCACACCTAACGTACCAACTGAGGTTTTGATCGGATTGAAACCGAGGTCGCCAGGGGTGAAGTAAAACTTTTCATAAAACCCGGGGTCGTCAGGGATGTGCATCTTGCGGTAGATTCCGGCAATGGAACCGTCTTTTTCAAACACAACTGCGGTATTATGATACAGACCGGCCGACCGGCGCTCAAACAGTGATGCAACAATTACCACCCCTAATTCTCCGGCCAGTTTCCCCAAGGTTTCGGTTGAAGGTCCGGGGATCGGTTCGGCCAGATCAAACAGGGGAGGGGACTCAACCTGACAGAAATAAGTGGAGGTATGCAGCTCCTGCAGCACGACAAGTTGTGCTCCTGAGGCCGCAGCCGTGCTTACCATCTGAACCGTTTTGGCAAAATTTTCATCCCTGCTGCTGGAGCAGTTCTGCTGAATCAATGCAACTTTGAGCAAACTCATGCCAATACCCCTTGTGGAAGGTGCATCGTCACGCAGTGTAGAGAACCATGCTGTTCCAGCAGAGGCAGACAATCAATGCCGATGATTTCCCGTCCAGGAAACGCCTGAGCTATGCGTTCCAGAGCAGTTTTGTCGTTCTCGGAATCACCATAGGTCGGCACGAGTACCGCACCGTTGATAATCAGAAAATTGGCATAGGTTGCCGGAAGTCTGTGAGCCTGCTCGTCAAAGCGAGCCTCAGGCAGGGGGAGGGGGATCAGGCGATAGGGGGAGCCGTCCGGCGCGGTGAACGTTTCAAGCTCACTCTCCATACGTTTCAAAGGTTCGAAATGCTCATCAATCGGGTTGTCGCATGCCTGATAAACAATGGTGTTGTCCGGGCAGATTCGGGCCAGGGTATCAACATGAGAGTCGGTGTCATCACCGGCCAGAAAACCATGATTAAGCCAGAGGATGCGCTTTGCTCCGAGGAGCGAGGCCAGCGCCTGCTCGATTTCACTTTTTTCCAGTTGAGGATTGCGGTTTGGCGAAAGGAGGCATTCTGCCGTGGTCAGGATCGTACCGAGGCCGTCACTCTCCAGGCTCCCCCCCTCCATGATCAGGCCGATTGTGTTCAGGTTAGGGATCAACATTCCAAGCTGTTTGAGGCGTTTTGAAATCAGGTTGTCAAAGTTGGCCGGAAACTTAAGCCCCCAGCCGTTGAAGCCGAAATCCATCAGCACCGGCTTGTTGTTATAGATAACAGTAATCGGGCCGAAATCGCGCGCCCAGGTATCGTTATTCGGAATTTCACAGACCGTAACCTTTGTGAGATCAACACCGGACTTACCGAGAAAAGCAGTTACGGATGCGGCGTGCGGCGCGGTCAGTAAAACCCGTTCAAAACGGGTAATATTGCGGATAATATCAACAAAGACCGGTCGGACATCATCAAGCATGTAGGCCCAATCGGTTCCTTCATGCGGCCAGGCCATCAGCACACCATCTTGAATTTCCCATTCGGCAGGTAATCGTGGATTCACGGCGGTATCTCCAGTATTTAACTAATTTAGTTGTCCGTATATTGTCGTTATTTAGTGACTATAGTATATTTATCTATTGCCTTGCAAGGTAGGTTTTTATAATTGTAACCTACAACTCATTGACAGTTTTAAGGAGATCAGCTAAAATATTCAGGAAATTGAATACTTTCTGTCATGAGGTAAAAACGTGCCAATTTACGAATATGTCTGTATAGAATGTGGTCATCACTTTGAGAAGCTGCAGAAATCCGGTGTGACCTGCGAGTTAAAATGTCCGACGTGTGGCTCAATGGAGGTAAAGAAAGAAATATCTGCTTTTTCTTCTGCAGGGAGTCCATCGTCGACCTCCGGATGTGCAAGTAGTGGCTGAAGATTTTAATGACGCCGGTCTGGCGTTAGAGAAAAAACATAATTAAATATACAGATAAGAGAGGGAGAACGACGTGACTGAATTAGTAGTGATTGTCATAGTTTTAGTGATTTGGGTTGTACTACAAAAATTTATCTTTCCACGGCTTGGTGTCCAAACCTGAATGTCTAACACCTGTAACCCCGGGGACCGGGGCTCAATAAAAAAAATCACAAAAACAGACGGTAAAGGGCTCAATAAAAAAAACCATAAGAACAGAAGATAAGTAGAGTTAGCAATAGTCATAGTATCGCGAAAGTCTCGAGATTATGACTAGCACCTTCGAGATTATGTCCAGTACCGTTGATATTATGTCCAGTACCACGTACTTGACATAATATATCTTATGGGACATTTATGGTAATCCCTTATAATTAGCTTGCATTTTCAGGGTTCTATCAGTAATCTGTCGCAGTTGAAATAAACGTAATTATGAGGAGCAGGACAAGGTATGAGTACTAAAGAAGAAGCGATTGAAGTTGAAGGAACCGTTATCGAGCCGCTACCAAACGCCATGTTCAGAGTCAGACTTGAAAATGACCATGTTGTTCTTGCCCATATTTCCGGCAAGATGCGTAAATATTTTATCAAGATTCTTCCCGGCGACAAGGTTACGGTTGAACTTTCTCCATACGACCTTAGTCGTGGCCGTATTACCTATCGCGCCAAATAAGCAGCTCATTTTTTAATTGATATACACAGGCCCGTCCATTTCTGGAGGGCTTGTGTCGTTTCAAAATACACACTCTGCGAGGAACGAATGTATACTGTAGCTGATTTAAAAAAAGGTTTGAAAATAATTCTGGATGGTGACCCTTACCTGGTTGTTGCCTTTGATTTTGTAAAACCGGGCAAAGGTCAAGCTCTCTACCGTACCAAGATGCGTAATATGATCAACGGATCGCTGCTTGACAGAACGTATCGCTCCGGAGAATCTTTTGAACCTGCCAGTCTTGAAGAGCGTACGATGGAGTATCTCTATAAGGAAGGAGACCATTACACCTTTATGGACCAGCAGACGTATGAGCAGGTCGTAATGGAAGAGGAAACCCTCGGAGATGCCAAAAACTATCTGCTTGAAAACCTTAAAGTCGAGGTTATGCTCTTTGGAGAAAAAGCCATCGGTATTTCGCTGCCGAACTTTGTTAACCTGCGTGTGACAGCGACCGAACAGTGGGCCAAGGGTGATACCAGCGGCAACGACACCAAACCGGCCACCGTCGAAACCGGCTACGTCCTGCGAGTACCACCATTTATTGAAGAAGGTGAACTGATAGTTATCGATACCCGTACTGGCGAGTATTCAACTCGCGTCAAGGGATAATAAGTAATGAGAACAGACGCTCTGAGGTTGCGGGCGAATGTAATCAAAGTAACCCGAGATTTTTTCTGGGAGCGGGGGTTTCTCGAGGTTGAGACCCCCCTTCTTATTCCGGCTAACGCACCTGAAGAGTATATCAATCCGGTTGCCACCCTACCCTCCTGGCAGCTTCAGACCTCACCCGAAATCTGCATGAAGCGCCTTCTCTGCAGCGGCCACAAAAAAATCTTCCAAATAACGCACTGTTGGCGCTCACTTGAGCGTGGCTCCCGTCATCTGTCCGAGTTTACCATGCTCGAATGGTATCGGGCTGACTGTGATTACCAGGCCCTCATGGTTGATTGTGAAGAGTTACTACAGCATATAACTAAAACCTGTTTGCCTGACAAAGGTTATTTTGCGTACAATTCAGCAAAAATCGACCCATTCTCTCCCTGGCAGCGTATAAGTTTACAGGAGGCGTTTTTGCGTTTTGGGCAGGCGGACGTATGGGATTGTCTCAGAAAAGGGCTTTACGAGGAGATTCTGACGTCAGTCATTGAACCAGCACTGGCTGGATTTGATTCGCCGGTATTTTTGATAGATTATCCAACAGAGTTGGCAGCACTGGCTCGTACAAAGCCTGGAGACAATAAACTGGCAGAACGGTTTGAGCTGTATCTTGGCGGCTTGGAACTGGCAAACGGTTTCAGCGAGCTTAATGATCCGGTCGAACAGCGCAATCGTTTTGAAGGGACAAATCGTGCCCGCATCTGTGCCGGTCAGGCAGAATTGCCATTACCGGAACCTTTTCTCAATACACTTGCGACGATGCCGGCGTCGGCCGGAATTGCCATGGGAATTGACCGGCTGGTGATGCTGGCAGCGGGAGTCAATACCATTGATGAAGTCGTCGCATTTACTCCTGAGGAGTTGTAATATCCTGATAAGTTACGAGCTCACCGGTATAGGTACGAAGCAGCAACGTGTCTCCCTGCATTTCAACATTATCCGGAAGAATGGCAACCTTCCCCTTCCCTCCCGGCAGATCAATGACATAATGCGGCACTGCCATACCGGATACGTGGCCGCGCAGTCCCCTTATTATTTCCAGGCCGGTGCGAACAGAGGTCCTGAAGTGAGCTGTGCCCTGAACGAGATCCATCTGATGCAGATAATACGGCCTGACACGAATGGCCAGCAGTCCGGTCATCAGGGCCCGCATGGTCTCAACCGAATCGTTAACCCCTCTCAGCAGTACCGTTTGATTACCCAGCGGTATTCCGGCATCTGCGAGCATAGCGCAGGCGGTGCCGGACTCTCCGGTTATTTCGTCCGGGTGGTTGAAATGGGTATTGATATAGAGCGGGTGAAAGTTGCGGAGCATACTGCAGAGTTCAGGGGTTATCCGTTCAGGAAGCGTAACCGGTACCCTCGTGCCGATACGAATGATTGCCACATGAGGAATTGTCCGTAAACCGGCAAGTATTTTTGACAACGACGCGTCATCAAGCAGCAGCGGATCCCCCCCGGACAAAATTACATCATGGATTGAAGGATGTGCTGTGATATAATCCAAGGCTTTGCGGAGTTCATCTTCTCCCATGGGGGCATCACCACACCCAACAAGCCGTTTTCGCATGCAAAAGCGGCAGTACACCGCACAGCGGTTGGAAACCAGCAGGACAACCCGATCAGGATAGCGGTGGATAAGACAGGGAACCGGGCTTAATCCCTTTTCGTCCAAAGGATCCGGGCATTGGGAATTGTCTTCCAATTCAAGCAGATCCGGCATGCACTGCTTCCAGATGGCATCGCCCTGTTGCTTGATAAGAGCGGCGTAATAGCCAGTCAAGCGAACCGGATAACGTGCCGAAACTGGATCTCGGCTGTCTTTTGATATGTATATTATCCCATTATTATAGATACTTGTGCTGTTATATGTAATGTATTGCATTAATAATTACCTTGCCTATTTGTAAATGGATGCCTTTTTAGTTTCTTTTATTTTCTTGAAAATAGTCAGCTTTTATGAAATACACAAGCGTCTTTTAAAAAATATTTATAGTCGTAAATACCTGACAGTCTAAGTGAATCTGTACTCTGGATACCTGCCATGTATACAAAATACTATGGATTCAACGAAAAGCCGTTTACTCTGACGCCAAATCCTCGCTTTATCTACCTCAGCAAGAATCATTCTGAAGCCATTGCACATTTACTGTACGGCATCAATAATCATTACGGCTTCATTGAACTTATTGGCGAGGTTGGAACCGGTAAAACGACCGTCCTGCGTACGCTGCTCGCTCAACTAAACGAGGATAGTTACAGATCAGCGTTAATTTTCAATCCATGCCCGACAGTACTGGAACTGCTTCGCAGTATCAATCATGAGTTTGGCCTTTATTTCGAGAGTAAATACGTTAGTGAACTGCTTGACGAGCTAAACATGTTTCTGTTGAAAGAGAATGCGCGCGGAATTACTGTCGTCCTTGTTATCGACGAGGCACAGAATTTGTCAGCAGAGATTCTTGAGCAGTTAAGGCTTATTTCCAATCTTGAAACTGAAAATGACAAACTGATACAAATTATACTGTCAGGACAGCCAGAACTGTCAGCACTACTTGATTTGCCGGAACTGAGGCAGTTGAACCAGCGCATTAGTGTACGCTACCGACTTCTGTCAATGAGCATGGATGAGAGTCGCTCCTATATTCATCACCGGATGTTGGTCGCAGGCGAAACGGGTGGTGTCTATTTCAGCCGCTTTGCACTAATGCTCATACATCTGTATGCCCGCGGTTTACCCCGATTGATCAATAATCTCTGTGACAGGTCTCTGTTGATAGGCTATGGAGATAATCAAAGGCGAATTTCTGCGGGCATCATCACTCGGTCCATGCTGGAAATTATGAGTGCACGTCAAGCGAGGCGTTACTACCAGGCGCTGGCCGGAATTATTATTTTAATTCTACTCTGCGCGGCTGTCATTGTGACATCTGGATTTATCACTATTAATGGGGCATGGAGCGAGTTACCCGGTAATAATAATGGGAAAAAGTCAGGAAGTATCAAATGAGCTCAATCCTCAAGGCACTAAAAAAACTGGAACATGAAAAATCGGGCCGGTGTCCGGATTTGCTGAATATCAATTCAGACATTCTTAAAACCACCAGTTCTTCCCGGAATTTTTCACCCTTCACTTTGGTACTGTTGTTTCTGCTGGTTTTTGGCGGAGGTGCAGCTGTCGCTTTTTTTTTCATGGAAAAGACGGAGAAGCTGCAATTAACAAATAAATCACAACCGGCAAGTACCGCTCAGATTTTTAAGCCGACGGTTACAGTTCCAGACACCACACCTGAAACGCTTCCCGCTGAAATAACAGTTGTTCCGGCTCGCAAGGAAACATCAGGTAAATTATCACGCAAAGAGCTGGAGAAGTCGGCATCTGCAAACAAAGGTGCGGATAGTGTCATCAAAAATTCTGCCCGGACGGCTGTCCCAGGTATTGCAAAAAAACCTGAAGAAACAATTGTGTCGGTAAAAAAAGAGATGCCCGATGTCGCCACCGTTCAGACTCTTAGAGTGACTGGCATCGCATTCCAGAACAGTGCTGCAGGCAGTATGGCAATCGTCAACGGAAAGCCGGTTTCAAATGGATCAACAATTGGAGGCGCCACTGTTGAGGAAGTCCGGAAAGATCGGGTACTGTTCCAGCGCGACGGGGAGAAATTTGAAATCCAGCTGGGACAATCAAATCGCTAAGCAGAGATTCAACGGACAATAACCTTGATAAACCGGATCAGGTAATCAACCCCGGACCAGATAGTCAATACGGTGGCAATCCAGAGGAAAAACATTCCTACGTTGTGCATGTTGACAGTCAGGAGTGTGTGTGAAACGCCGAAAAACCAGTTATAGTTATAATGCAGAACAAGCCCGATAATGGCAACAATCTGAAAAATAGTCTTGTATTTACCCAGATTACTGGCCTGAATAACAATTCCTTCAGTTGAAGCGATACCACGTAGACCTGTAATAATGATCTCACGCCCTAGAATAACAAGCACCATCCAGGCCGGGACCCGATCAAACGGCAGGATCATTATCAGGGCTGCCATGACAATCAGTTTGTCAGCTATCGGATCAAGAAATTTGCCGAAAGTTGTGACTATGCCCATCCGGCGTGCCAGATACCCATCCAGCCAGTCCGTAATTGATGCCACTGCAAAGAGGGCCGCAGCCCAAAAACCAGCAGAACGTGTTGGTGACATCAACAATGCCGCCAGGAGCGGAATGGTCGCAATCCGCGTCATGGTCAGTATATTAGGCAGGTTAAGGATCTGGCTCGGCTGACTGGTAGTCATGGTTTAAATACCACTTTCCTGATAAGACTTCATATAGGACAGAACCCGGCTTACGTAGGTTCGAGTTTCATTATACGGGGGGATTCCACCATATTTAGCCACGGTAGAGAGTCCTGCATTATAGGCCGCCACAGCAAGTGACACGTCACCTCGAAATGTATCAAGCAGAAACCGGAGGTATTTTACCCCACCCTCTACATTGTCTTTAGGGTTGAAACGGTCAGCAACTTTCAGAGACCTGGCAGTGGCAGGCATTAACTGCATCAAGCCGCTGGCGCCTTTTCTTGAAACAGCATTGGGGTTATAGCCGGATTCAGCATGAATAACAGCCTTTACCAAGCTTGGATTAACACCGTATTTAGCTGAACAGGTTTTGATGAGTTGTTCGAATTCAGCCGGATTAACCGATGAAGCATATTTCAGTTTTGTACGCAGTTCTTTATCTTTTTTGATCTCGCGCATGAAAATTTTGAAGCGCTTATCGGTGGGGGCATCGGTGTAATGAACGATATCATCCTCATCAACATACCGGTAGATATCACCCTTGGCAGGACATACCGTTGTCAGCGCAAAGATAAATACTACACTGAGGCAGTGCATGACATGGATAACATATGAAGGGGGTCTCAATAACATCCTTGCCATAATCCCAGAAGCGGCGAATTTGTCAAGAGATATTCTGTTTTATCTGTTTTTGATGCCAGTTTGAAATTGACTTTTCAGGGGCCATGTTCTACAAAGATTCTTTGCATAATGGGGGATATTGATATGAGTGAAAAACCTGTAACCTATAAAGATGCCGGAGTTGATATTGTTGCCGGAAACAAGTTCATCAACCTGATCAAGCCGTTGGTAAAGGCCACCTCACGCCCAGAGGTTCTGGCCGATATTGGTGGTTTTGGCGGTTTGTTTTCTCTCAACACGTCAAAATATAAAAATCCTGTGCTGGTTTCAGGAACTGACGGTGTCGGCACAAAACTCAAGGTTGCTTTTATGGCAGACCGTCACGACACGGTTGGAATCGATCTTGTTGCCATGTGCGTGAACGACATAATTGTCCAAGGGGCTGAACCGCTCTTTTTTCTCGATTACCTTGCCACCGGTAAGTTGTTACCGGAAAAGGGTGCCGAGATTGTAAGTGGGATTGCCGAGGGTTGCAAACAGGCTGGCTGCGCGCTGATAGGTGGTGAAACCGCTGAAATGCCTGGCTTTTATGCTGATGGTGAGTATGATGTTGCCGGGTTTGCCGTCGGTGTAGTTGATCGTGACAATATTATCGACGGTTCATGTATATCGGTCGGCAACAGATTGATTGGTATTGCATCCAGCGGTTTGCACAGTAACGGTTATTCTCTGGCAAGAACATTGATTTTTGACCGTCTGGGTCTCTCCATAAATGACGATTTTCCCGGTGCCGGATCCACAGTAGCTGACGTACTGCTGACTCCAACCAGAATTTATGTGCGTTCAATTCTGAATCTTTTGAAAGACTTTTCCCTAAATGGTATCGCCCATATCACCGGCGGCGGACTGCTGGAAAATATCCCACGGGTGCTCCCGGAAGGGTGCCAGGCACATATTTACATAAACAGCTGGGAGCTTCCGAACCTTTTTACGGTTTTACAGAAGGCCGGCAATGTAGAACGTGACGAAATGTACCGTACCTTCAATATGGGAATAGGAATGGTACTGGCTGTTGCGGAGGATCAGGCTGAAGAGATCATTGACCGTTTAAAAGGTCTGGGTGAATCGGCCTGGATTATCGGTGATATTGCGGCTTGTGGTACAGGTGACGAGCGGGTTGAATTGGTGGAGGGGTAACTATGTCAGGAAACTTGCCCAGCCGGTTGGGTGTCCTCGTTTCCGGGAACGGTACAAATCTGCAGGCCATCATCGACCGGATTGAAGCGGGAGATATCAGTGCCGAGATAGCATGTGTCGTAAGCGACAAGTCGGATGCGTTTGCTCTTACTCGTGCAGCCCGGCACGGGATACCGGCTGTTGTCCATGAGAATATCGGCTTTCCAGAGCGACGAGCATACGACGCCGCAACAGTCGAAATACTGCGCAGTCATAAGGTAGACCTGATAATCCTGGCCGGTTTTATGAAAATTCTGACTGACGTAATGGTTAGCGCCTTTCCTAATGCAATCATGAACATCCACCCAGCCCTGCTTCCATCTTTCCGGGGTCTCCATGCCCAGCAACAGGCAATCGACTATGGAGTTCGCTACTCAGGATGCACCGTTCACTTTGTCGATTGCGGTACAGATACCGGTCCTATTATTCTGCAATCGGTCGTCCCTGTAGAGCAGGATGATACGGAAGCAACACTCTCGGCCCGGATTCAGATGGCCGAACATCAGACATTTGCAGCGGCAATCAAGCTGGTTGTAGAGGGGAAAATACGAGTCATTGGTCGTAAAGTCCGGATTTCAGCATAGTAAATAAAACAGCTATAATAAAATTATGCAATCACTTGCTTGACATTAGATATAAAGTTGGTACGATATAAAATCACCGAGGACGCTTCCTTGGTAAAATAAAACGGTCAGGAGTGGTAAAAAAATGGTTAAGGGAAAAGTGAAATGGTTTAACGACGCAAAAGGTTTTGGATTTCTTGAGCAAGAGGGTGGCGATGATGTTTTTTGTCATTTTTCCGCTATCACTGGTGATGGCTTCAAATCTCTGCAAGAAGGAGATTCAGTAGAATTTGAAGTAGTCAAAGGCCCAAAAGGATTACAGGCCGAAAACGTAAGAAGAGTATGAAGTTATACAAAAGCCTCTGATTTCCAGGGGCTTTTGTTTTTTTGTCCGATATAAGCGTTTATTCAGGTTTCACTTTCACTGCAGCAGCAACGTAACAGCGTGAAGAAGCAGGCCTATCAAGCCGCCAACCAATGTCCCATTCATCCGTATAAATTGCAAATCTGATCCGATACTCAGCTCAATTTCGTTGACATACTCTTCGTTCTCCCACATTTGTACAGTTTCGGAAATATGCTTTGAAATAGCGGTCCGCACTGTGTCTCCATAGTTGATTACGAGTAATTCCAGGTGTTCATTTATAGACTCTTTCAATTCCATGTTTGTTGATAATCTCCTTCCAAAACCTGAAACTGCCAATGCTGATTTTTCCTGAATTTTAGATTGCGGCTGTTTCAGATCATTATCCAACCATATTTTAAGATCGTTCCCAAGGTTCTTCACGTAATTGGCTAAAAAGTGGTTTTGCGCAGCTTCAACCTTTATAGCCTCTATTTTTTTTCGTAACATCTGGTCTGATTTCAATCTGCGAATAAAATCCGTCACCGCAGCATCAAATTTATTCCTGAGCTCATGAGTTGGATCTGAATTAACATCCTGCATATATTCATTGATTTTTCTCACGATCTTTTCACCGGCGCCTTTGGAAAACTGGTCCCGATTGGGGATAAAGTGGCTAAGGAGCGGATATTCTTTTGTCACCATATCATCTATGGAATTTGCCAGCTTTGCTTGCGCTTCCGGAGTTGAAATCCACACGGCTAAACGATTCAGCATGTCATCAAGCACTATCTGGTGCCGATTATTATTTCTGAGTGTGTCAAGAAGGTTTCCCGCTGAGGTTGAGAGGTCAAAGTTTTCAATCCGGTCGCTAATTACCGCTCGCAGTATTTTCTGAACACGTTCGTCATCTAAAAAGTCCAGGGAGTCAGAAATTACTCTGGTTAATCCTTTGGCCAGTCCGTCAGCATTTTTACTGACCATTAAATATACTGCAAGATGCTCTGCCGGGTTAAATGCTCTTAGCTTGCCTATCATGGTCTCGGGAGCGAGAAATTTATTGCGTATAAAGTCAGCCAGGTTTCCGGCAATCGCATCCTTCTTGTTTTTAATTATTGCTGTATGCGGAATCGGAATTCCCAAAGGGTGCCTGAACAGTGCCACAACGGCAAACCAGTCTGCAAGGGCGCCAACCATAGCCGCTTCTGCAAAAGCTCCGATCCACTCCCACGCGCCAATCCCCTTTTGGGTACGAGCAACCACAAACAGTATCGCCGCTCCGACCATCAATCCGGTGGCAATAGCTTTGTTTCTAATCAGTAATCGCTTTCTAATATCCACTCTTTAACTCCATTATTATTTCTTGTACGTCGGGTACAGTGAGAATCAAAAACCCGCTAAATCAGTCTTAAAGACTAGCGGGCTAAAGGCATTAAATGAACCTCTAAGTATCTGTTTTAATATCTTAAAGACATTCCGAAACCATGGAAAACTATGTCATGTTCCAGATCATCA
>JAFLLC010000101.1 GCA_019162745.1 Deltaproteobacteria bacterium
ACTGCCGTTAACCGGGAACTGCTGGAGACCGGCGATGAAATGCGGATAGCCAAGGAGGAAGCCGAGGCCAACAACCGGGCCAAGAGCGAGTTTTTAGCCAACATGAGCCATGAAATACGCACCCCCATGAATGGTATTTTGGGAATGACCGAGCTGCTCATGGATACAGAACTGAGCCCCCATCAGTTTGATTACCTGCGTGCGGTAAAAGTCTCTGCGGAAAACCTCATGGCCATTATTAACGATATTCTGGATTTTTCCAAAATAGAGATGGGTAAACTTGAAGCCGAAGAAATTCCGTTCATGCTGCGCAGCATGCTGGGGCAGACCCTGCGTTCACTGGCCGTGAGGGCCGGTCAAAAGGGACTTGAGCTGGTTTTTAAGGTGGCCTCTGACGTTCCGGACAGTTTGATAGGTGATCCGGGAAAACTCCGTCAGGTGCTGCTGAACCTGTCCGGCAACGCGATCAAGTTTACCGATCAGGGGGAAATTGAACTGATTGTCTCAAAACAGCAGGAACTGCCCGGCGGAGAACTGCTATTGCGCTTTGAGGTAAGAGACCATGGGATCGGCATCAGTCCCGAACATCAGCAGCGGATCTTCGCCTCTTTTGAACAGGCCGACCTCTCTACCACTAAAAAATATGGCGGAACCGGCTTGGGATTGGCCATCAGCCTACGACTGGCGCAATTGATGGGTGGTGATATCGGTGTTGAGAGCGCACCGGGTCAGGGGAGCACTTTCTGGTTCACCGTGCGCTGTGCGGCACAGGACAAACCGCAGCATGAAGCACAGCAGAGCGGCACTTTGTCAGGAATCAATGTGCTGCTGGTGGATGACGTGGCTATTAATCGGCAGTTATTGGAAGAGTTTCTAACCTGCTGGGGGATGAATGTAGCTACCGCAAAAGGTGCCGAGGAAGCGATGTCTCTTCTGGAACAGCGGCTGCTTGACCAACCGGTGCAGCTTCTGCTTTCCGATGTCCAGATGCCTGATATTGACGGTTGGAGTCTGGTTGAGTGGATCAGGTGCGACAGGCGCTTCGATGACCTGAAGCTGGTGCTGCTGCCCAGCGCCGGCAAGCAGGGCGATGCCCGGCGCTGCCGGGAACTGCGCGTCAATGGTTACCTGACCAAGCCGGTTATCCACAGTGAATTGTATGAGGCCTTGAAAGCGATCATGGCCGGCAACGAACAGCCGGATAACGGGCAATCGGGTAAGGATCCGGTAACGCGTCATCAAATCAGGGAAGCGCGTGCCAGTTGCTCGATCCTGCTCGTGGATGATGTTGAGATTAATCGCGAACTGGCCCGGATTATCCTGGAAAAACAGGGGCACCGGATAACCCAGGCAACCAATGGTCAAGAGGCGATTGATGCGGCCCGTAAAGGGGGCTTTGACCTGATCTTTATGGATATCCAGATGCCGCTTATGGATGGGTTTGAGGCCACCAGCGAAATCCGGGCTTTTGAATTGACCCATGGCTTGATGCCGGTGGTGATTATTGCCATGACCGCCTACGCATTGCAGGGAGATAAGAATCGCTGTCTTGACGCCGGTATGGACGGTTATATTGCCAAGCCGATCAAGGAAGATGAGCTGCGCGGGGCGATTGACCGGCTTGTGTTCGGCAAGGCCGGACGGGAGGTCCTCCCGGAGGTGGCGGAACAGCCGACGCATATGGAGAAACAGACGGAAACGAAAGAGGTCCCGGTTTTTGACAGGAGCGCTCTTCTGCAGCGCATTGGTGGCGATGAAGCGCTGGTAGGTACGTTTGTGACCATGTTCATCACCAGCTCTGATGAGCATCTGGCGGTGCTGGCCAAAGCCGCCGGGGAGCGCAATGCCGAGCAGATGAGGAGCAGAGCTCATGCCATTAAAGGATCAGCCGGCAACGTAGGCGCAGTCAGACTCTCAGTTGCCGCTGCCGCGCTCGAAAAGGCGCTACGCGAAAATCCGTCAGTAGATCCATCTGAGTTGCTGGCCAGACTTGAGGAAGAGTACAGGTTGTTCCGGGAGGAATCAGGACATTGAAAATGAGGGCATTTATTTTCTGTCGTAACTCACTTTGTCCCCGTTTAGTTGCATAGTGTCCTAAATATGGGACACTGTTTCCATTACCTGTTATATAACATGCTGAAATTACAATAAGCATCTTGTTGGCACCTTTTGTGTAATTACTACTGTCAAGAGTAGCGGTTATCATAACAATGTCCTAAATCAGGGACATTTATAAAAAAGGTCGTAATAATTTCAGATTGAGGGGAAAGTATCAAATGAATATCAAAATGAAGTTTACTCTGCTCGCCATTGTCGTTGTTGTGTTCAGCATTTCAGGTACAGTTTTTTCAGGCTATACGCTGTTCAAGCTTAACAATCAGTTTAATTCTCTGGTTGCCAGTGAAATTACCACAAAGATTGAGATAACAAAGGTTGGCAGAGAAATTAATTTTGTTTCCCGCCTGACCCGCAATATTATGCTTGGCTCCGATTTTGAAAAAGATATCAAAAAGCTGGACGAAACTATTGCCAAAATCAATGATTCCTTCGTTGCGCTGAACAAAGCGGCACAGGGAGAGCAGGAGAGGGCAATGAACGACAAGGCCAAAGTCGACGCTCTGGCCTTTGCCAACGACGGGCGTGCACGGGTTGCAGCGTTGAAAGACACACCGGTGGAAAGCCGTCATTTAGCCTTCAAGGAATATGAAAAATACGCCACGCCTCTGGCGATGACATCCCGGGCCACTTTTGCGGTGATATCAGATCATGCAGATAAGATTTTTAAAAATTCTATTGCCGATTTCGGTGCCTATATCAACAAACTTGTCACGGCTATTTTAATAGGCGCAATAGTCGTTGTGCTTATGGTGACAACGATCATCTTTGTGTTGGCCAGAAGCATCATAAAACCTATCAGCACTATGGATCGAATGGTAAGTGACATCGTCTCTGGCGAGGGAGATTTGACCAAGCGTCTTGATCTGAGAGGTAATGACGAGATTACCCGGATAATGCAAAAACTCAACCTGTTCATTGATAAGCTGCACGGAATTATCATTCAGATTTCTCAAACATCGACACAGGTTGCAACTTCATCCAACCAGCTCCATTCTACCGCTGACCGTATAGCAGCAGGTGCCGAAGAGGTTGCCGCACAGGTCGCAACGGTGGCAACGGCTGGTGAAGAGATGTCCGCCACCTCGGGTGACATCGCCCAGAACTGCCAGTTTGCAGTGGATGCGGCAAATCGGGCAACGCAAACGGCAAAAAACGGCTTTGATGTTGTGCAGCACACGATCAGCGGGATCAAGCTCAGAGGTGAAAAGACCAAAGAAAGTGCCGTTATCATTGAATCTCTTGGAGCCAGGTCCGACCAGATCGGCGAAATTGTCGCAACTATTGAGGATATTGCCGATCAGACCAATCTGCTGGCGCTGAACGCGGCAATAGAGGCTGCCCGTGCGGGAGAACAGGGGCGTGGTTTTGCGGTCGTTGCCGATGAAGTACGTAGCCTGGCCACGCGAACAACCAATGCTACTAAAGAAATCAGCGGGATGATCAGGGCTATCCAGAATGAAACAAAGCAGGCGATTATTTCGATGGAAGAAGGAGTACGGGGGACTGAGAAGGGTGTCTCCGAGGCAGCCCAACTAGAGACCTCCCTCAGCGATATTCTGGAGCAGATTAACGGTGTCGCAATGCAGGTCAACCAGATTGCGACTGCCGCTGAAGAGCAGACCGCTACTACCAGCGAGATATCCAACAACATGATGCAGATCACCAGTGTGGTGCAGCAGACTTCTCAAGGCGCTCATGAATCGGCAGCGTCTGCTGCGCAACTGAATGGTAACGCTGAGGAGCTGCAGCGTCTGGTAAATCAGTTCAAGCTGTAAGCAAAACCACTTCACAAAAGGATATAACTATGGCTCTGATAACGTGGAACCCGGCCTTCAGCGTCAAGGTGAAGCAGTTTGATGACCAGCATATAAAGCTGGTCGATATGATCAACGAATTGTACGACGCTATGAAGGCTGGTAATGGCAGCGAGACTGTTGCCAAGATACTGGGTCAGCTGGTTGATTACACGGTTACTCATTTTACCGACGAGGAGCAGCGACTGTCTCAGTATGCCTATCCCGACCTGGAAGCCCACAAGTCCGAGCATGAAAAACTGGTCCGGCAGGTGCTGGACCTGCAACAGAAATTCGAGGCCGGCCAGGCCATCTTGACGCTCAACGTCATGATGTTCCTGAAAGACTGGCTGATGACACATATTCAGGGGGATGATAAAAAATATGGCGATTATCTTAACGGCAGAGGGGTGATTTGAGGCAGCACTTGTCTTATTGGGAGCAAAGTACATAATGCTAAACAATTCTTTGGAGGTAACACACATGAAACGATGTATTTCCGCAGTATTCGGTCTTGTTATAGTGGGCATGTTTTCGACGTTGGCTTTTGCTGCTGACCTTGGTGAAGTAAAGGCCCGTGGTGTTCTCCGCCATGTCGGCATCCCCTATGCCAACTTTATATCCGGAGCAGGCGACGGCATGGAAGTTGAACTTACGAAGCTCTTTGCCAAATCATTGGGGGTTAAGTACGAATTTGTTCATAGTGACTGGGACGTCATTGTCCAGGATTTAATCGGCAAGAAAGTAAAGGTTACAAACGGCAAGGCGGAGACCCTTGAAGACGCGCCCGTCAAAGGTGACATCATCGCCAACGGCTTCACCGTAATTCCCTGGCGGCAGCAGGTTGTCGAGTTCGCCAGCCCGACGTTTCCCAACCAGATCTGGCTGATCGCGCGGGCTGATTCTCCTATCAGGCCGATCAAGCCGACGAGGAATAACGAGAAGGACGTCCAGCTTACCAAGGCGCTGATGAAAGATAAAACGGTCCTGTCGATGGAAAAAACCTGTCTTGACCCGGCACTGTACAACCTGTCCGCAACCGGCGCCAAAGTCATCTGCCGTAAAGGCAACCTGAACGAAATGGCGCCGGCAGTACTGAACAAGGAAGCAGACCTGACCATTCTTGACGTACCGGATGCTTTGGTAGCCCTTGATAAATGGAAGGGTAAATTTAAAATAATAGGCCCGGTTTCGGACAAGCAACGAATGGCGGCGGCCTTCTCAAAAGAATCCCCCAAACTGCTTGGAGCCTACAACGCGTTCATCAAGAAAGCACAGCACAACGGCACCTATCTGGCACTCATCAAAAAATATTACCCGACTGCGCCACTTTATTTTCCTGAATTCTTTAAAGGCATGAGATAGGGCCGCATCTCGTTTATGTTACCGTACGTTTCATTTATACGCCGTCTGGCGGTAATTGTTTTGAGTCTGGCCCTGGTGGGCTACCTGGGTTTTCTGCTTACGGACCTGTATAGATCCCGCAGTGACATCCAGCGTGCCTCCAGGGCTCAACTGATCCAGGACTCGGAAAAGCATGCACTGGCAATCGGTTATTTTTTTTCCGAGAGGTCGGACGACATGCTCGCTCTTGCCGAGAACAGGGACCTCTCTGCGTATTTTGAAAATGCCGCCCTGGGCATGTCGATGGAATACGGACTGGCTGCAAGCCTGGACGAAGCCAGGAGCGCCCTGGCAAAATTCCGTTTACGGAGAAACGTGGGCCGCTGGGATATCTACCGGCGCGTGGTGCTTCTGGATGAAGCGGACCATGTGCTCATCGATGTCCATACGGAGAATGTAACGCCCACCAGAGGTGAAGAGCGCCACTGGAAACCAGTACTTACCCGCACCCAAACATCCCCCGCATATCACACGCTGACAACTGACAGCGAAATGGTCATTGTTATTACCTATCCCTATTTTTACAAGGGACAATACAAAGGACATCTGCTTGCCTGGGTTTCACCGGTGATCATCTACCGGCACTTCATAACTGATGATCTCCCCGACCAGAATCACGCGGTCCTTTCTCTGGTGTCTCAGCAGGGATACCTCTACTCTCCGGCTGCGCAACTCCCTCCGGAGCAGCTTCCCCCGGTGAACGTACTTAAGGAGTCTGAGCCATGGCACTTCACCGTGCCGCTCTCTACACATCCCCGGCGCAGTCGTGACATGTTGGCGGTACGGACCCCTATCGGAGCCACGCCATTCTCGCTGGTCACTATCTTGCCCGAGCAGGCTTCAGAACAGAGTTCACCACAACTGCTGCTGTTGATTACTTCCGCCATCGGCCTGCTGATTCTGGCCGGTTCTATATTGTTGATCCGTGGCAGCACCCGTAATGCCCTCCTGGGTGTCCGGCTGGAAGAGGTACAGATTCGGGAGCGGGAGATTGCCGAACAAAATATCCAGCTACAGGCGGCCAAAGATGCGGCAGAGGCGGCGAGTCGGGCCAAAAGCGAGTTTCTGGCCAATATGAGCCATGAAATACGCACGCCGATGAACGGTATAATCGGCATGACCGATTTGGTAATGGATACTGAACTTGATCGTGAACAGGCCGATTACCTGCGCACCATAAAAATTTCTGCCGACAATCTGCTTTCGATCATCAATGATGTTCTGGACTTCTCGAAGATAGAGGAGGGGCGGATAGATTTGGAGATGGCGCCTTTTTTACTGCGCAGCATGGTCGGGCAGACCCTGCGGACTCTTTCCGCACGGGCCAACCAAAAAGGACTCGAAATAGTCTTCAACGTCGAGCAGAATGTTCCTGATGCGTTAATCGGCGACCCGGGGCGTTTGCGGCAGGTATTAATCAATCTTGTCGGCAATGCCGTCAAGTTTACAGAGACGGGTGACATACGCGTCATCATCAGTGTGATCGAAGAATCCCTTGAGGGGGTTTTCCTCCGTTTTGACGTAATAGACAACGGCATCGGTATAGCGGCAGAACAGCAGGGACGGATCTTTGAGGCATTCGAACAGGGTGACGCTTCTACCACAAAGACATTCGGCGGCACCGGCCTCGGACTTGCGATTTCAAAGCGTCTCGTCACCTTGATGGGGGGCGATATAAGCGTAACCAGCACGCCGGGAGAGGGGAGCTGTTTCAGCTTTACCGTTTCGGTGAGTCTGCAGATGACTGCAGCATCTGAAACCGCACTTACCAAGAGTCTCGCAGGTGTTTCGGCCCTGGTAGTCGATGACAACACTATCAACTGCCAGATGCTGAATGGGTTTCTTTCCCGTTGGCGTATGAAGGTACAGATCGCATCAGGTGCTGATCAGGCACTTGCGGCACTCGCACGCATGAGGAAAGAGGGGTCGCTTCCGCGACTGCTTTTGACTGATGTTCAAATGCCCGGCATGGACGGCTGGGAGCTGGTGCAGCAGATTCGCCGGGAAAAGGCGTATGATGATATTCAAATACTGATTATGCCCAGTGCCGGGATGCGCGGTGATGCGGCACGTTGCAAGGAGCTGCGTATCGGTGGATACCTTACCAAGCCGGTAATACTGGAAGAATTGCACGATGCTCTGGCGGCTGTTCTCGGCGGATATGACATCAACAACGCAGAACTGGTAACACGCCACAGTGTCCGCGAACAACGCTCACGCTGCACTATTCTGGTGGTGGACGATGTTGAGGTTAATCGTGAATTATTGCGGCTTACACTTGAAAAACAGGGACACCGGATAACAATGGCCAACAATGGTCAGGAAGCGGTTGAGCAATTTTCACACACGGTATTTGATGCCATTTTTATGGATATGCAGATGCCTGTGCTGGATGGGTATGAAGCGGTACGTGAAATACGCACAAGAGAGCTGACGCAGAATCTGGCGCGGACTCCAATAGTTGCCATGACCGCCTATGCGCTGCTGGGAGACCGGGAAAAATGTCTGGATGCAGGCATGGATGGCTATCTTTCCAAACCGGCCAGACCTGCCGAAATCCTTGCAATGCTCAATAAGATGGTGCCGGACAGCGTGGTTAAGAACAACCCGAATCAGGCTCTATCAACTACGCTGCCCATTCCGGAAAACAGTGAAGAAGGTGTTGCGGTGTTTGACCGGCACAGCCTGCTGGAACGCCTTGGCGGGCAGGAAGCGATGCTGAAGATTTTTTTCGACATGTTTGACAAAAATGTCACTGGCTATCTGGAGTTGCTCATGGCTGCTTTTGAACAGGGCGATCTGGAGCAGGTGCGTATCCAGGCTCATACAATCAAGGGCGCCGCCGGCAATATTTCTGCCCTGCGGGTATCCAAAACAGCCGCCGCCATGGAAAACCTTGCGCGGGAGGGGCAATTGGCCGGGGCGGCTGACCTGCTTCCGCAGCTTAAAGATGAGATTGCTGCATTTCACCATGAGTCCAGGCAGTAGAGAACAACCTTAATAGCATTTTATGATAGGAGAGTTATCATGTTTGATGAAGTCACCATACTGGCGGTTGACGATGACAGTATGAATCTGAGGATGCTAGAAATTATGCTGTCTGAACTTGACTGTCGGCTTCTAAAGGCGGACAACGGCCAGCAGGCCCTTGATTCACTTGAGATGGAGCCGAACATCGACGTTATTCTGCTGGATCTTGAAATGCCGGTTATGGATGGCTACGAAACGATTAAACGCATCAAGCAGAGTTTTAACTGGCGGGAAATTCCGGTGATTGTGGTAACAGCCGGAACACATGAGGTAACCCGGATGCTTGGCTTGGGCGCCAATGATTTTATTTCCAAGCCTTATAACCCTGAAGAGTTGCGATTGCGGGTCATGAACCATGTCCGCAGTAAAAAGCTTTCCGATCTGGCAAGGGATATGAACCGGATTCTGGAAACAGAGGTAGTCAAGAAAACCGCCGCGCTGCAGCAGGCGCTGGAACTCTCCCGCGCGGCAGAATACGAAATATCGCTCCGACTCGGTCGTGCGGCAGAATTCAGGGATCAGGAAACCGGATTTCATACCCGCCGTATCAGCGAACTCTCTCGCCAATTGGCAAATCTGGCCGGCCTTTCGGATGAGGAGTGCGAAACGCTGCGCTTCGCATCTCCGCTGCACGACGTCGGCAAGATCGGCATTCCGGACCGAATACTACTCAAACCGGGCAAACTGGACGAGAGTGAATTCAACATCATGAAGATGCACACGTCCATCGGCGGCAAGATCCTCTCCGATGCAGGAAACTATCCGGTCATTGATGCCGGCAGTATCATAGCCCGGCAACATCACGAAAAATGGGATGGCAGCGGGTATCCTTCCGGGCTCAGAGGGGATGAAATCCATGTATTCGCCCGGATAGTCTCGATTGTCGATGTCTTTGACGCTCTGAGCTCGGAACGCCCGTACAAGCAAGCTTTTCCGCTGGAGAAGACAATCGGCATCATGGAGGAGGGGCGAAATGAATTCTTTGACCCGGAGCTTCTTGACCTGTTTTTGGGCAACACGGCTGCGTTCGTGGAAATCAGGGCACAGCTGAAGGATGAACCGGAAGAGCAGAATGATTTCAGTGATATCGGAAAATTTGTTTGATAAGAATACCTGAAAAGGTGCGGTACTAATGAACAGAGCATCTGTTAATCAGAAAAGCTATAACCCTTGCATACTGATTGTGGATGACGACAGCAGCGTTCTCAAGTCAATCGAGCGTTTTCTGCATGCCTACCCCCTCCAAATCTTTACTGCGTCCGCTGCTGCTGAAGGAATTGAAATATTGCACGCAAACGGTCCCTTTCAGGTTGTCATCTCGGACTATCTGATGCCGATTACCAATGGCGACCAGTTTCTTGGCGAGGTTGCCAGAACGTGGCCGGATTCACGCCGGGTGATTCTGTCAGCTTATGCCGACAGGAAAATCCTGCTGTCGGCCATCAATGAGGGTCGGGTACATCGCTATGTCACCAAGCCATGGGATGACCATGAACTCCTGACGGTCATCCAGGAGCTGCTGGAAGAGTATAGAACCATTGAGGCGACCCGATCAGAGGTACAGGAAATAGCCCGTAAAAACCAAATGCTGGCCTTGACGAATCAGCAGCTTGAAAATCTGGTTAATGACCGGACTGCCGATCTAGTCGTCCACCAAAAGCAGTTACAGGATACAAACCAGCGTCTGAGACAGCTCAGCGGCCATATGGAAGAGCTGCGTGAGCAGGAACGACGAGCCATTGCCCGGGAAATCCATGACGAACTGGCGCAGTCTCTGAGTGCTATAAAACTTGAAATTTCCAATCTGTTACCTGTCGCTGCGAATCAGGCGTTACGCCAGCGGCTTTTAGAAGTAAAGCATCAAGTTGACCATACGCTTGAGACGGTTCAGCGGATACTGTCGGCACTCCGGCCACAGGTACTCGACGAATTGGGATTAGAGGCTGCACTTGAGTGGCTGGTAAACGATTTCTCACGCCGGAGCGGCATTGACGCAACGCTTTTATGCTCCCTGGATTCGGCACCGCTGCCGGTAACCCTTTCAACGTGCCTTTTCAGAATTACCCAGGAAGCGCTGACCAATATTTTGCGCCATGCCGGAGCAACCCAGATAACAGTACGGGCATGGCAGGAAGAAGACCAGATTCATCTGAGCATAAAGGATAACGGCACCGGGATTGCTGCTGAACGTCGTAATGCAGGTGATTCTTTTGGGTTGTTGGGCATGGAGGAGAGAGCCTCTTTGTGCGGCGGGCATTTCATGATCACGTGTCCGCCTGAAGGCGGGACGCTGGTTGCGGCCGATTTTCCGTTGATTAGCCTGCTGGAGGATGCACCGTGAAACGGATACTGATTGTCGACGATCATCCAATGTTCAGAAAAGGGCTCGTAAACACTCTGCTGCAGGGGCTTAAAGATCGTGTGGTATGTGACGAAGCCGGTTGCGGCGAGGATGCGCTTACCCTCATTGCAGCAGAACAGTATGATCTGGCAATTGTTGACATATCCATGCCGGGCATGGGCGGTTTGGTACTTTTAGAGACTCTCCGGCAGAAAGTCGCACAATTGCCGGTGCTTATGCTGAGTATGTTTTCCGAGGAACAGTTCGCCATCAAATCATTCCGCCTGGGGGCCGCTGGTTATCTGGCCAAAAAGGAGGCCGCTGATGAACTGATAAATGCGGTTTGCCAGATATTTGAAGGAAAACGATATGTAAGCCAACCCCTTTCTGATACGCTTATCGAACAGGCTATCGCCTCAGCTGCAGGCGCAGTTCCATCCCATATTTCTCTTTCAAAGCGTGAATTTGAGATCATGCAAAGGCTGGCTGTTGGGCAAAGCCTCAAATACATTGCTGACGAACTCAATCTGAGCATTAAAACGGTCAGCACCTACAAGAGCCGGCTCTTTATCAAAATGGAATTCCGCACAACCGCCGGCCTGATCAACTACGTGACGACGCATAACCTCCTCTGACCGCTATATTGTAAATCTGCTCCTACATTTATCCTACACCCGATATCACTGCTGCTGTCAGAATTCTGCTGTATTGTAAGCTGCTAAAAAATAAAGTTATAATCACGCAAATACAGCTTCGTGAGGGTAATTTGGTGAAAATACAACCGCTGACCCCATCAGACCAAAGCAACACCAGTCCACGTATACTTGTCGTGGATGATGACTTTGGTGTTCTCAAGTCCATCAGTCGCTTCCTGCATCCCTACCCCTTTCAAGTATTCACCGCTTTGGATGCTGCCGAAGGAATAGAAATATTACGCGCCATTGGCAACTTTCAGGTGGTTATCTCTGATTACCTTATGCCGGTTACCAACGGTGATCAGTTTCTTGGTGAAGTCGCCAGAAGATGGCCTGACGCTCGGCGGGTAATTCTGTCAGCCTATGCTGACCAGAAGATTCTGCTTGCTGCCATCAATGAAGGCAGGGTGCACCGTTACATCACCAAGCCGTGGGATGACCTGCAACTTCTAATAGTAATTGAGGAACTGCTGAATGATTTTAAAGTAATGGAAGAAGCGCGTTGTGAAGTTCAGGAGTTGGCCCGCAAAAACCAGATGTTGGCCTTGACGAATCAGCAGCTTGAAGTGTTGATCAGCGAACGGACCACCGAGTTGCGCCAAAAGGATCAGCTCATGATCAGTCAGAACCGGCAGGCTGCAATGGGAGAGATGATCGGCAACATTGCCCATCAGTGGCGTCAGCCTCTCAATGCTTTGGCCATACAGCTTGTTAATATCAAGGCAGCGTATCAGTTTAATGAGCTTACCGCCGAGTATATAGATAAATCAGTGAACAACGGTGACCGCTTGATACAGAAAATGTCAGACACCATCACTGATTTCAGCAATTTTTTCCGCCCGGACAAGGAAATAGTGACATTTTCGATGCTTAAGCAGATTAAACACGCCATTACACTCGTAGAGGCTACTATGGCAAAGCATAATGTAAGCGTCCACCTGGATGCCACAAAGGACGTTATGCTGACCGGACTTCCCAATGAATATTCACAAGTATTACTTAATCTGCTTGCTAATGCCAGTGACGCAATAACAGCCTCCGGCGTTTCTGCCGGAAAAATTACTATTCGCTTGTACGAGCAGGGGGAACAGGGGTGTCTCGCCATCGGTGATAATGGTGGCGGTATTCCGGTCAATATCATGGGGGAAATTTTTGAGCCGTATTTTTCCACCAAGAGCATGGGAAGCGGAATCGGGCTGTCTATGTCAAAAATGATCATTGAACGCAGCATGAATGGGCATATAGAGGTGAATAATATAGCAGGTGGCGCGGAATTTATTATTATTACTCCACTTGCGGAGAAACTGCCATGAACATAAACCGCCTTGATCAAAACTATCTCAGCACGCTCGTCGTTTTGTATGTTGAGGATGACCCCGACATCCGCGAGCAGTTTAGCGAGTTCCTGCAACGCTCTGTAGGCACACTGATCACCGCTGCCAATGGCACAGAAGGTCTGGATGAGTTTACCAAGCATTCACCCGATATCGTTCTCACCGATATTCTTATGCCGGTAATGGACGGACTTTCAATGGCAGTTGACATCAGAGCGGTTAGTTCTTCCGTACCGATCATTGTTCTCACCGCCTTTGATCAGTCTGACTATCTGCTGCGTGCGATAAATATCGGCGTTGATCAATATGTTACCAAACCGGTCAACAGTTCCCTCCTTCTGGAATGCCTCCTTAAAACTGCTCACTGCCTGCGCGCGGAGGAACAGCTAAATCTTCAGCATCAACGGGAAATACAGTTAATCTCGCTGGAACACCAGAAACTCCATGGAATGCTGCATATGGTTTTTGAATTATCCCCGGTCGGGATAATTCTGGTAGACGGCCAGGGCTTAATCTCCTTTGCCAATCGCCGCATGGCTGACATGTTTGGCTGCCGGGCTGAAAAGCTGGTCAACACGAACTATCTTGATCTTATTCATTCGGATGACCTATGGGAAAGTATGGAGAAGATACAGGGGCTTCTGACCGGGAAGGTGAGTAATGTTACTAACGAGCGCAAATTTGTGCGGAAGGACGGGACATTCTTCTGGGGGGATTTGACGGTCAGTTGTCTCAACAACGAAATTGATGGCCAGAAAAGTCTGATCGGCATTATTTCCGACATCAGCGAACGCAAACACGCCGAAAAAGAGCGCCTGGAACTGGAACATCAGCTTTTTCACGCTCAAAAGATGGAACTTGTTGGCTTGCTGGCAGGTGGGATTGTCCATGATTTCAACAATATACTGACGATAATAAACGGTTATGCCGACATGCTGCAGATTAAGCGGCGCAGCTATGAAGAGAATATGACATTTGCCAATGAAATATCTGCTGCCGTGTACCGGGCTGCTGATATAACCAGAAGCCTGCTGGCTTTTAGCGGTAAAGAGGAAATGGTGCTGCAGTATAATGGCCTTAACCAGATACTCGCGAGCATCTGCAAAAGTCTGCGCAGGCTGATCCGCGAGGACATCACACTAACCATTCATCCCGACAGTGAAGTGCTGCTTGTTTACGTGGACCGCGTACAGATTGATCAGGTGCTGATTAATCTGGTGATTAACGCTCGTGATGCAATCGGGGCAGATGGCACAATTACCGTCTCAACGGTCCCGGTGGAATTCGCGACGATGAAACAGGAAGGTTGTACATTTATTCCGCCGGGACGTTATGCATGTCTGATTGTTGCCGATAACGGTTCCGGTATTGATGGCAAAACCCTTTCACGTATCTTCGAACCGTTTTTTACGACCAAAGAAAAGGAAAAGGGAACCGGACTGGGCCTCGCTATCGTTGCGAGCATTGTCAACAAGCACAATGGTTTTATTACCGTGGTCAGTACTCCCGGTAGTGGGACTGAATTCCGCGTCTATCTGCCGCTTTTTACCGGTATAGTGCCCAAAAAGTATGTGGAGAAGAGGCCAACAATCAAACACCATGGCACGGAGACGCTGTTGATGGTGGAGGACGATAATTCGATCCTGAAAATATACAAAGAGGTGCTTGGTAGATATGGCTACAGGATCCTGACAGCATCTGACGGTGTTGAGGCGATGGAGATCTATGCCGCACATAGTGCCGAGATACAGATGGTGATTGTAGACGCAATTATGCCGCGTATGAACGGCTATGATGTCGTTGAGCTGATCAGACAGAGTCGTCCCGGCATGCCGATAATTATGACGAGCGGCTACGCCAATGAGATATCTGACCGCTCGGCGAACAAAGAACTAAATATATTGTTTTTGCAGAAACCAGCCAAGCTGTATGACCTGTTGACAGCCATCAGGTCCGGCCTGAGTCCGAATACTCATGCCTGGCATGGATGGACTTGAGCTGGTCATGGCACTATGCGATGAGTTGGTAATCCGTTATGAATCCAGCACGCCAGCAGTGGCAATGCAAGGAGAATTTCTATGAATATGGACCAAGAGTATCTAAAAACACTCACCGTGTTATACGTCGAAGATGACAACGATATCCGGGAGCAGTTCCGCGAGTTTTTGCTTCGTCTTGTCGGTACATTGATAACCGCCACCAATGGTGCAGAAGGTCTGGAAGCGTTTGTAGAACATGCGCCTGATATTGTCATTACTGATATTCTCATGCCGGGAATAGACGGCTTGACCATGGCCTGTAAGATTCGTGGGTTGGTACGAACCGTTCCGATTATAGTTTTAACAGCCTTTGAACAGACTGACTACCTGAAGCGGGCAATCGATATAGGGGTCGATAAATATGTCAGCAAGCCGGTCAATGGTGGTTTGTTGTTGGAGGGCCTGTTGGATTGTTGTCACTGGTTGCGAGCCGGGGTACAGGAGGAACAGCTAAAGCAGGAGCTGGATCGGAAAATCGAGTCGATGCGGATGAAACACAACGAAACTGTTGTTACCCTGGCAGGTGGGATGGCACATGACTATAATAATCTGCTACAGGTAATCATGGGGTACATTTCACTCGTTAAAACGGAAATTGAGCCACACAGCAGATGCACGGATTATCTTGAAAAAGTAGACGGATTCCTGACAGAAACGTATGAACTCGGTCAAAGGTTGATTTTTTTGGGAGATGGAAGCCGCGAAGAGTCGCAGTATGGGCCAATAATGGAACTGGTTCAGGAGGCAATAAAGGCGGCATTGAAAGATTTTTCGGTTACGATGGTTCTTGATACTCACGAAGAGGATCCCTTCATTACTTTCTTTGAAAGTCAGATCTGCTTCGTCTTTTCAAAATTAGCGGCCAACGCGCTCGAGGCCATGTCTGCAGGCGGTACGCTTTACCTCTCTTCAAAAATAGTCACGATAATGGATCAATTGCCGCTTGTGCCGGGTACATATTTACATATCACAATGTCTGACAACGGCAGCGGTATCTCGCAAGAAAACCTTCTCAAAATATTCGATCCATATTTCAGCACAAAGCAACGATGCAGCCACAAAGGGATGGGATTAAGCCTTGCCCTGTGTCACACGATTATCGTGAAACATGGTGGAATTATTACTGCGGAATCCACAGTTGGGAGTGGCACAACGTTCAATATATGGTTGCCTGTTGCCGGGTAATAGCCTTTTGCAAAAAATATGAATAACTATCTGTAATAATGGAGATAACGCCGTGAGCACTGTTCTACTCGTTGAAGATTCATCAACCATGCGCAAGATCATTAGCCGTTCGCTTCGCCAGGCATCACTGCCGGTTGAGGTCATTTTTGAGGCTGCCGACGGATTTGAGGGGTTGCTGCAGCTGGATGCCGGCAACAAGATCGACCTGGTGTTGTCCGACATCAACATGCCCAACATGGACGGTCTCGACTTTGTCTCAGCCGTCCGGGCAAGAGGATGCCAGATACCGATTGTGATGCTGACCACCGAAGGTGGCGAGGATCTGATCAATGAAGCCATCAGTCGTGGCGCCAATGGCAGTATAAAAAAACCATTTACCCCGGAACAGCTGCGTGAACAGCTGGAGGCGTATCTGTGATTATGTTTAACGAGTAACGAGTTACCTTTAAACCAATGGCTCAATGTAAGGAGGAAAAGAAGATGACGCTGAAATTGAAACTGACCGGTGGTTTTTTACTGATTACCCTGATCGGGGTGGCGATAGCCATTGTCGGCTATGTACAGATCCACAAGCTTGATGATGCTGACACCAGGATGTACGAGAGTATAGTGAAACCAATGGCGCAGCTGGAGGTTATTGCAACAGGATTCCAGCGGCAGCGTGTCACTCTGCGGGATCTTCTGTCCCATAGTGACAAGGATGCCAAGGATGAGTTTGTTGAACGGGTTACAGGGCTGAACGAGGAAATTGTAAAAGCAGCCACGCTCTATGAAAAAACCCTTTTCAGTGTTGAAGGTAAAAGGTTGTTTAAAGAGTT
>JAFLLC010000218.1 GCA_019162745.1 Deltaproteobacteria bacterium
CGATATGAGGCATTGTTGTTCATGGCGGCATCTATCATAGCGCTCAGAAAAGTTGCCTTTATTTACGAATAAGTTCTAAGCTAGTGGAACAAGCTGTTGCTAATTTTTTTGCTATTCAAGAGTCTGTAATTTATACTATAATTGGTGGCGATATGGGGGTTTGCGTGTAATTCGATATACTTCCTATATTTGATGATTTGGTGGACCGGTTAGGATTTTGTTTGGGTTGATACTGGGCTTTTTGTTTCTGCATGGCATGAGTCAAAGCGAATAGGATATTATGAGGCGCATGGAAAATTAATTTTACTCAGATGGTTTTTTTAAAGCTGATTAGTACGGAAAAGCATGAAGGATATATGATTTCATTGTAGGTGTTGGTGTAGAACGGCATATGAGTGAAAGCACAGGAATGTGGTCAATACCGAATGCAAAGCTTTTTCTGGAAAACCAGTATATCAAAGTGAATTGACTGGACCTCTTGTAGAGTCAATTCTTCAAAAGTGAAATGTCGACTGCCGATATTTTGAGTGTATCTTTTCGTTCAAAAATCGATTATTACAACTATGGTTGAACATTGGAATAGTACCATGCCGGAAAAACGCACAGAGGTATCACTGACATGAACTCAAAAAAAATTCTTGTAACTGGTTCCGACGGTTTTATCGGTTCACACCTGACTGAAGCTCTTGTTCGCCAGGGTTATACTGTTCGCGCATTTGTGCTCTATAATTCGTTCAATTCCTGGGGGTGGCTCGATCGTTGCGCTTCTGACGTGAAAGGCAATTTTGAGGTCTTTGCAGGCGATATCCGTGATCCTCATGGGGTAAAAGAGGCAATGAAAGGATGTGATGCTGTGCTGCACCTTGCTGCATTGATTGCAATTCCATATTCCTATCATTCGCCTGATACCTACGTAGATACCAACATCAAGGGTACGCTTAATGTCATGCAGGCAGCTAGGGAACTCGGAGTTAAGAGGGTTGTGCATACTTCAACAAGCGAGGTGTATGGTACGGCTCGCTTCGTACCAATCACAGAAGAGCATCCATTACAAGGGCAGTCGCCTTATTCGGCATCGAAAATCGGCGCCGATCAGATAGCATATTCTTTTTATTCTTCTTTTGACTTGCCGGTGGTAATAGCGCGTCCGTTTAATACCTATGGTCCGAGGCAATCTGCTCGGGCAGTTATCCCGACAATTATAAGCCAGATTGCAAAAGGGGAACGCCGGATTAAGTTAGGCGCAGTTTCTCCTACACGAGATTTTAATTATGTCAAAGATACAGTTGCAGGTTTTATTGCTGCATTGCAATCGGGTAAAGGGCATGGGGATGTTGTTAACTTCGGGAGCAATTTTGAGATTTCGGTTGGGGATACGGCAAGGATGATTGCCGATGTAATGGGAACAGAGATTGAAATAGTGACCGATGAGCAGCGACTGCGACCGGTAAATTCAGAGGTTGAGCGTTTATGGGCTGATAATGCCAAAGCGCGTGAGCTATTCGGCTGGAGTCCTCAATATGGCGGTCAAGTAGGCTTGAGAAGAGGCCTGGCTGAAACGGCAGAATGGTTCCTGAATCCGGCTAACCTCGCTGGCTATAAAGCAGATATCTACAACATTTGATCCGAATGCAACAGGAAGTAACAATGGTTCAGGAAATCATATCTGCTATCCGTTCCGTTGTCGGGATTGAGCGGGTTGCTCTTCATGAACCGTCATTTCATGGCAATGAGTGGGATTACGTTAAGGAGTGCCTCGACACAACCTTCGTTTCGTCTGTAGGAAAATTCGTTGACCGTTTTGAGAGAAATTTGGCAGAATATACAGGTGCAGCTTATGCTGTTGCAGTTGTTAACGGTACGGCGGCACTTCATATTGCGTTGAAGTTGTCCGGGGTGCAATCGGGCGACGAAGTTCTTGTTCCAGCCCTGACCTTTGTTGCAACGGCAAATGCTGTAGCTCATTGCGGAGCTATGCCTCATTTTGTCGATAGCGAGTATCGAACATTGGGTATCGATCCATTGAAATTACGTGAATACCTTGAAGCAACTACTGAACAATGTGATGGTTTCTGTATAAACAGAGTGACGCAAAAGGTTATTCGTGCTCTGGTGCCGATGCATACCTTCGGTCACCCCTCAGATCTTGATGGCCTCATGGCGATTGCCCATGATTTCAATCTTGTGCTTGTGGAAGATGCTGCTGAATCATTGGGCAGCTACTACCATGGGCAGCATACGGGAACATTCGGTTTGTTAGGGACATTGAGCTTCAATGGTAATAAGACCATCACAACAGGAGGTGGAGGAGCCATTGTGACGAATGATCCTGAACTGGCCAAAAGGGCAAAGCATTTGACCACGACAGCGAAGCTACCTCATGCTTGGGAGTATCGACACGATGAGATTGCCTATAACTATCGAATGCCGAACATCAATGCTGCTCTTGGTTGTGCGCAGCTTGAGCAGTTACCTGCGTTTCTGGAAGCAAAAAGAATGTTGTTCGATGTTTACTGTAAAGCTTTTGCAAATATCAACGGAGTGCATCTTATGAGCGAACAAGAAGGATGCAGAAGTAATTATTGGTTACAGACATTGATGCTGGATGAAGATTTATCGTGTTTGCGTGATCCTATCTTGCAGGCGACAAATGATAATGGCATCATGACACGACCAGCCTGGGTGCTGATGAACGAACTGATACCATATCAGGACTGTCCAGCAATGGATTTGAGTGTGGCAAAATCGTTTTGTTGTCGAATGATCAATATACCAAGTAGTCCGAAGTTTGCTGTATGAACAAGCCTGAAATCATTCTTGTCGGAGCAGGAGGCCATGCCCATGCATGTATCGATGTGATCGAACAGCATGCAGAATACCGAATAGTTGGTTTGGTTGGGCGACCGAACGAGGTTGGTGAAAAGCATCTCGGTTACGACGTCATTGCTTCTGATGATGATTTGCCAGCCTTGGTTGACAGGTATCGTAATGCAATTATTACTGTTGGTCAGATCAAGTCTCCAGATATTCGCATCAGGTTGTACCAGCATGTCAAGAATTATGGTTTCAATATTCCTGTTATTGTTTCACCGAGAGCCTATGTCTCGCGTCATGCCACAGTTGGCGAAGGTTCCATTGTTATGCACGATGCACTCGTGAATGCAGGTGCAAGAATAGGGGTGAATTGTATTGTCAATACAAAAGCGCTTGTCGAACATGATGCGATAGTGGAGGATCATTGTCATGTATCAACCGGAAGCATAGTTAATGGTGGAGCAAGTGTTAAAGAGAAAACGTTTATAGGGAGTAATGCGATGATAGGGCATGCAATAGAAATCGAGAAAAGTTCAATTGTGCATGGTGGAGAGGCCGTGACCCGATCGCTTCCTTCGAAAACAAACCGTTAAAAAAAGGTTTGTTTTCGAATATATCATTCGGTATTACGGCTTATGCTTAATTTTATTTTATAATTTAATATTTATTATATGCGAATATTGATTATTGTTTATGATAATGATTCATATATTCATTGGTTTCCTCAAGGTGTCGCATATCTTGCAGCTGTTCTGCAACGCGCTGGTATTGACGTAGTGATCTATAATCAAGATCTTCATCATTATCCAGAAGAACATTTAAAAGGTTTTTTAAATGATAATAGATTTGATTTTGTTGGGCTTAGTTTTATTGGTGGTTATTACCAATACAGAAAGGCATTGAAGATATCGGAGGCTATTAATTGTTCAAAAAATAGGCCATTCTATATTATTGGAGGGCATGGTCCTTCTCCTGAACCTGAGTTTTTTTTGAGAAAAACAAAGGCTGATGCTGTTGTTATTGGAGAAGGGGAAGAAACTGTGCTTGAATTGCTTGAGGTAGTGTATAGAAAAAATAAACCAATGGAAGCTGTTAAAGGTATTGCATTTTATAATGAAAAAGATGAGTTCGTTCAGACAGAAAGACGTCAATTAATTTCTGATATTGATTCAATTCCATTTCCTGCATATAATCTTTTTCCGATTGAGTATTATAGGCTTCTGCGCATGCCACATTGTACAAATACAGATTTTGTAATGCCAGTACTATCGGGGAGAGGGTGTACTTTTAAGTGCAATTTTTGCTACAGAATGGATAAAGGCTTTAGGCCTAGGTCTAGTGAGTCTATAATAGAGGAGATAAGATTTTTAAAAAAAACATATAATATAACATATATAGCGTTTTCTGATGAGTTACTTATGTCATCAGTGAAGAGAACGGAGGAGTTGTGTGATGCGTTGCTCAGAGCAAAGTTGGATGTTAAGTGGGACTGTAATGGTCGGCTTAATTATGCAGAGGCTTCCCTGTTGCGTTTGATGAAAGCTGCGGGTTGTGTTTTTATCAATTATGGAATTGAGGCTATGGATGACAATGTTTTAAGAATAATGCGAAAAAGTTTAACTGTAAAACAGATTGTTGCAGGAATTGAGGCTACTATGAAGGCGGGGATAAGTCCTGGTTTTAATATCATCTTTGGTCATATTGGTGATAATGCAGTGACACTTAAGAAGGGTGTTGAGTTTTTGTTGAAATACGATGATGGAGCACAGATGCGTACTATTAGACCTGTAACTCCATATCCGGGAAGTCCATTATATTACTATGCAATAGAAAAAAATTTTCTATATGGCGTTGAAGATTTTTATGAAAATAAACATCTAAATTCTGATCTATTGAGCGTGAACTTTACTGATTTGACTGACGAAGAGTATTATGAAGAATTATTAAAAGCAAATAGGTCTCTTTTGATGAATTATATTAATAATCGTTCTATAACTCTTGCGAAATCTGTTGAGGATTTATATCAAAATAAGAACGAGTCTTTTCGTGGTTTTAGGCAATCATAATTACATTAGTGATCAATGACATTGATTATAGCAGAAGCAGGGGTTAATCATAATGGGGATATGGTTTTAGCGAAACGCCTTGTTGATATAGCAAAAAACGCCGGGGCAGATTTTATTAAATTTCAGACTTTCAAAGCAGTAAAACTTGTGACAGTATCTGCAGAAAAGGCTACATATCAGAAAAGTTCGTCGTTAGATGAAGAATCTCAATTCGAGATGATCAGGCGACTAGAACTCAATCTTGCTGAACATGAGGAACTCATAAAATATTGCGAGAAGAATGGTATTGGTTTTTTATCATCGCCGTTCGACGAAGAAAGCATCGAATTGCTGGCAGAGCTGAATACCCCACTATACAAAATCCCCTCTGGTGAGATCACCAACCTTCCCTACCTTCGTCATGTAGGTCGCATGGGCAAGCCAGTTGTTATGTCTACTGGTATGTCAACGCTTGACGAGGTACGATCAGCGATGAAGATTCTTATGGCCGCTGGTTGTAGAAAAGAAGATCTTATTATTTTGCACTGCAATTCAGAGTACCCCACGCCGATGGATGACGTAAACCTTCGGGCAATGCTTACTATTCGCGATGAACTTAATGTTAAGGTTGGTTATTCTGATCATACTGTTGGGATTGAAGTTGCTATCGCTGCAGTAGCGATGGGAGCTTCTGTTATCGAAAAGCATTTTACTCTTGAACGGACTTTACCCGGACCGGATCATGCAGCAAGTCTTGAGCCAAATGAATTGACTGCAATGGTATCAGCCATCCGTAATATCGAGAGGGCAATGGGCAATACTGTAAAAAGGCCGAGTCCAAGCGAGGAAAAGAACCTTTCTGTTGTTCGCAAATCCATAGTTGCATGTAAGCCCATAAAAAAAGGTGATTATTTTTCTGAAGAAAACCTAGCGGTCAAGCGACCAGGGACAGGTATATCCCCGATGGATTGGGATAGGATTATTGGTAAACAGGCTGTCAGGGATTTTCAAATAGATGATGCAATCATATGAGGAAAAGGAGGGTTTGCGTTGTCACTGGCTCCCGAGCGGAATACGGTTTGCTTCGATGGGTTATGCAGGGTATCAAGGATGACCTTGAACTGAGGCTGCAACTTATTGTGACCGGAATGCACCTGTCGCCGGAATTTGGTTTGACCTATCGGGATATTGAGCATGATGGCTTCCATATTGACCGCAAGCTGGAAATGTTGATGAGTTCTGATACCCCTGTTGGTATCGCAAAGTCCATGGGTCTCGGTTTGATCGGCTTTGCCGATGCACTGAATGAATTGAAGCCTGATATAATTGTAGTGCTTGGTGACCGCTATGAAATATTGTCGGCAGTCTCAGCAGCATTGGTTGCACGCATCCCGGTTGCTCACTTGCATGGAGGTGAACTGACCGAAGGTGCTTTTGACGATGCAATCCGGCATTCCATAACCAAAATGTCTCACCTCCATTTTGTTGCTGCTGAAGAATACCGACAGCGTGTGATCCAACTTGGCGAGCACCCAGATCATGTTTTTCTTGTAGGTGGGCTTGGTATTGACAACATTAAGCGCCTGAAGCTTCTAGATCGGGAGGAGTTGGAAGCTGCAATTGACTTCAGGCTTGGGCTAAAAAACCTGCTCATCACTTTTCATCCTGTTACGCTTGAGACCGCAACTGCGGCAGAGCAGATGGACGAATTACTCGCAGCATTGGCAGAATTGGATGATACACAGCTTCTGTTCACCATGCCGAATGCCGACACCGATGGTCGTGTGCTAATCAGGATGGTTGAAGAATTTGTAGCACAGCACACTAACGCGCGCGCATACACTTCCCTTGGACAATTGTGGTATTTGTCGTGTATTTCACATGTTGATGGAGTTATAGGTAATTCTTCCAGTGGGTTAGCGGAAGTGCCAAGCTTCAGGAAAGGAACGATAAACATTGGCGATCGTCAGCGGGGGAGGCTTCAAGCTTCGAGTGTGATTAACTGTGCTTCAAATAAAAGTGCAATTACTGAAGCTTTAAATAATCTGTATTCTAACAGTTTTCAAGCAGAATTGCGTAGTGTCGTTAACCCTTATGGAGAGGGTGGCGCAAGCGATAAAATTGTTAATACAATAAAAAACTGCGTAGTTGATTGTCTAGTGAAGAAGTATTTTTATGATTTACCAATAATATCAGGGTAGTAAAGAAATAGTGACAGTTATAGAAAATATATGGCGCAAAGCAATTCTGACAGATAAGGCAACCATACAGGACGTGATAAGCAATCTTGATAAGGTTGCTATCAGGATTGTTTTAGTGGTCGATGATTCAGGTAAATTGCAAGGCACAATATCAGACGGTGATGTAAGACGGGGGCTCTTAAGGGGTTTGGATCTTAAGAGTTCTGTTGGGAGTGTTGTTCATCGAAATCCACTTGTTGTTCCGCCTGAAGTTAGCAAGGATACTGTTCGACAACTAATGATTTCAAATAAAATACAACAGATTCCTGTTATTAATGAAAAGAACAACGTGGTTGGGTTGCATCTTTGGGATGAGATAACCCGGACACCAGTAAGATCAAATCTTTTGGTCATTATGGCAGGAGGAAAGGGGACAAGGTTGCGGCCATATACAGAAAATTGTCCTAAGCCAATGTTGCAGGTTGCGGGTAAACCGATGCTGGAGCATATCATAGAACGCGCGAAGTTGGAAGGATTCAGCCACTTTGTATTGGCTATAAACTACCTGGGACATATAATTGAGGATCATTTCGGAAACGGTGAGCGATTTCATGTACGAATAGATTACCTGAGAGAGCAAGCCCCTTTGGGTACCGCGGGTGCTTTAGGGTTACTTGATCCAAATCCGGAGCTTGCGTTTTTGGTAACAAACGGTGATGTTTTAACTGATATTCACTATGGGGAGTTGCTCGACTTTCATTCTCATCATAATGCAGCTGCAACTATGGCAGTGAGAGTACATGAATGGCAGCATCCTTACGGGGTTGTTAAAACCGATGGTATCGATATAATCGGTTTTGAAGAAAAGCCTGTGCATCGAAGCCATATCAATGCTGGAGTGTACGTGCTTGAACCAGAAGCTCTTGGTTTTCTTGAACGAAACGTTCATTGCGATATGCCGACCTTGTTCGAACGTCTTAAAGAAATAAATAAGAGGACGGCTGCCTATCCAATACATGAACCTTGGCTAGATGTAGGAAAGCAAGAGGATTTGATCAGAGCCATCTCTGAAAAAGAAAAAAATAAATAAAGGACTATCACTTGACTGTTCAATTGATTGGGAAGTTGTCATGCTGATTAATCGTATCCTTATTGTAGGTATTGGAAGTATCGGCAAACGCCACTTGAGGATTGCGCGAGAACTTTTTCCTGATGCAAATATACGGGTTTTACGACATCAGGAGTGTTTGTCAATACCTGAATATGCTGATGGTTGCTTTTCAATCATCGAACAAGCGGTTGAGTTTTTGCCTCAGATTGCTGTTATTGCCAATCCGGCACCGTTTCATCTTTCTGTAGCACAACAGTTAGTTGAAGTTGGCGTACATCTTCTCATTGAAAAACCCTTGTCAACATCAATTGTTGGAGTTAATAAATTGATAGAAACCTGTCACAATCAAGGTTTGGTTTTGATGATAGGTTATAACCTTCGATACTTGCCTTCTCTTCAAAAGTTTCGTAATCTGCTTCTGAATGGTGCAATTGGAAGGGTGTTATCTATTCGCTGTGAAATCGGTCAATATTTACCATCTTGGCGCCCCGATATCGATTACCGGCAAAATGTATCGGCACGTCTTGAACTTGGTGGTGGAGTATTGCTTGAACTCAGTCATGAACTTGATTATTTGCGATGGATTTTTGGCGAGGTTGATTGGGTAAAAGGTACATTAAGCCGCCAAAGCACCCTTGAGATTGACGTTGAAGATACTGCGCACCTGATTCTTGGTTTTATGCATAAAGATGCCAGCTTTCAGCTTATTGGTACAGTCAATCTTGATTTTATCCGGCATGATACTACAAGGAATTGTACGGCCATTGGCGAAAACAGGACTCTCCGCTGGAATGGTTTGACGGGTGTCGTCGAGTTGTATGAAGCCGGAGCAAAAGAATGGCGTGAAATATTTCACCACAACCACCAGCGCGACGACAGTTATCGAACTGAATGGCAGAATTTTATAGATTGTGTTAAGGAGCGTAAAATGCCATTGGTTACGGGTGAGGATGGCTTAAAAGTGCTACAAATTATTGAAGCTGCACGTATCTCAGCACTGACAGGGGGGCAGGTAACTATAGGATCGATGACGCGTAAATAAAACTAACCCATGAAATTTATAGCATTTATTTTTGCCCGTGGAGGGTCTAAAGGTTTGCCGGGAAAAAATATCAGGCCCTTGGGAGGCAAACCATTAATTGCTTGGTCAATTGAGCATGCTCTTGAGGTTAAGCGGATTGAACGGGTTATCGTATCAACGGATTCAGAAGACATTGCTGCTGTAGCTCGTGACTATGGGGCAGATGTGCCTTTTATTCGACCAGCAGAACTGGCACGTGATGACAGTCCCGAGTGGCTAGCTTGGCGCCATGCGCTTAAGTATCTGATTGAAACGGAAGGTAAATTCCCGGAAGTGATGTTGTTACTTCCGGCTACAGCGCCTTTGCGGTTGCCGATTGATATTGAAAATTGTCTTGATAAGTATTCTGAGGGTGATGTCGATATGGTAATTACTATTACTGATTCTCATCGTAATCCCCACTTCAATATGGTTAAATCTAACGATGACGGAACAGTAGGTCTTGTTATTCCACCTCGGTTCCCCATATTTCGACGTCAAGATGTTCCCCAAGTATTTGATATGACAACCGTTGCATATGTTGCTAGATCTGAATTTGTCATGACTTATGATTCGATTTTTAAAGGTAGAGTCAAAGCCGTAAGTGTGCCGAACGAACGAGCGATTGATATTGATACTTTGGAGGACTTTCTTTTTGCAGAATATTTAATGATGAACAGAAAATAGATTCAAATTGTTTAAACTTGAAAGAACTTGGCTGACATATTTTTTTTTAACTAATTAAGTCACGGGATAAATTTAAAAAAGCGCACATAAATAATAAAAATATTTATTTAATAAATATGCAATTTAAATTACAAAATAAAGTTATAATTATCACTGGTGGTGCGGGTACAATCGGGAAGTGTTTTGTGAGAGGTGTTGCTGAGAAAGGAGGTATTGTAGTTGTTGCCGATATTAATTTTGATGCAGCAAAATCATTAGCTAATGAGATGGAGCATGAATACATGGGCCAAATTGAAGCCGCCTATTTGGATATTACTAACAAAGAATCTATCGTGACTTTGATTGCTGATCTAAAGCATCGGTATGGAGTCATTGATGCTGTGGTAAACAATGCATATCCACGCAATAAAAATTATGGCATCAAACTTGAAAGTGTTACATATGCTGATTTTTGCGAAAATGTGAACATGCACCTAGGTGGATATTTTCTCGTTGCACAGCAATTCTGTTTATTATTCAAAGAGCAGGGTTACGGGAATATCGTTAATATGTCCTCTGTTTACGGCTCTATAGCGCCCCGTTTCGAGGTTTATGACGGAACTCGTATGACAATGCCGGTTGAGTATGCTGCAATCAAGGCAGGTATTGATCATCTTACACGTTACTTTGCACAGTACTATAAAGGAACTGGACTTCGAATTAATTGCTTGAGTCCAGGAGGCATACTTGCAGGACAATCAAATAACTTTCTTGTGGCTTACAACAAATATTGTTCATCAAAAGGGATGTTAGATGCAAACGATCTTTTGGGGGCGCTCATATTTTTATTGTCAGATGACTCATGCTTTATGACAGGACAGAATCTATTAATAGATGACGGATATTCTTTGTGATGGTTTTATTAGAAATATTAATATAGCTGTTTTACTACAAATACCTCTACGTTTAGTTGTATAATAAAAATATAAAAACATGGAATTAATAAATATTTTTCATGAAATGGAGATTGATGAAAAATTGTTTTATATAGGTGATGATATAGGACTTCCTGTTTGGGATATAATTAGATATAATGTGTACGTAAGGTATTATTATCCAAAAAAAGAGAGGGATATATATTCCTCTAATAGTAAACTTTTGTTTTCTGATTACGGTATATTGATTCCGGATACCATAAATTTTATGTTAAAGATGTTTCTTGTAAAAGGTGATAATATTGTGTTGACGAACTCTAGATACTATAATTTAAACAGAAAACGATATGATAAAAACGCATTACCAATAATATCAGAATTAGGGAATAACTGTTTGATATTAGAGTCAATTATAGGAAGAAAATATGCATATAAATGCTTATATGATTCTTATTTGTTTTTTAGAAAGATTCGTTGCTCAGTAATGTTGCCATATGCATACTATGTAAAGGTCGAACAGGCATTAGAGAAGTATTTAAAAGTTAATTTGTTTTCATATAGCGAAGCTAATAAAATTTATAACAACTTTATTAGCGACTTTAAGTATTATAATTTTATATTTAAAAGCAAAAAAACAAAAAAGGTTTTTATTGCAACAGGTAATCCGAAAGCCATTATATTAGCAGCAAAACGAAATAATGTTAAAACTTTTTTGTTGCAACATGCAATGATAGAGTTTGACTGCGTAGAGTATTCATTTCCAGAAGAAATATCATTAAATGATAACATACTGTTTTCTGATTATTTGCTTGTTTTTGGGAAAAACTGGTGTAAAGGAATTAATGTGCCAGTAAAAAAAATATTATCAATAGGTCAAAATATGTCATGTGGGATGCTAAGCGTTATATCTGATAATTCTGTACTTATTATTTCAACAATTATACATGGTGGAGAGTTAAAAATATTAACAAAAGAACTGTCGGTATTGCTTCCTCAAATTAAGTTTGTTTATAAACTACATCCTAACGAATACAAGTTATATGACGATTATGTGAGTTATTTTAAAGATAATAACAATGTTTCTGTCTTGACTGATCAAGTTAGTATTGATAAACTTATCGCATTGTCTCAATTAGTCATTTTAATTATCTCTTCAGTATTATATGAAGCTTTAAGTCAAAACAAAAAAGTAGCAGTATATAAAAAATTAAATTACAGTAAACTTTTCCGTTCAGGCGAATATAAGAATTTATATTCTTTTGATTCTGCGTATGAAGTTAAACAAATAATAAGTGAGCCATATTTTGTTGATGAAATTGATTTCTATCAGCCATTAAATTATAATTTAATTAGAGAGTTGTGCAAAAACAATTTCAATTGAAATGGCAGCTTTAATATATTTTGTGTTATTTTTTGTATTTTTGCTATTCAAGAAGAATACTTCAATACTTATTTATCTGATTACTATTCAGATAATCTCATTAATTGGCGCTATACTAATAGGTAAAGATTATGTAATTGATACCTTTTATAAAGGCTATAACTTAGCGTTTACACTATTTATTTTATCAATCTATCTTTATCCGTGGATAAAGATAGATAAAATATCTTCTATTAATGTGAAGAGTGAATTTAAGATTAATCGATTGACATATGCTATTCTGTTAGGTTCAATTATTCCTTTTGTTACCTTTACGTTGATGATATATTATTTGTTTAAAAATACAGAAAATATTTACTTGTTAAAAGGTGTCGAGGGAGCTTTGTGGGACCTCTATGCACATATGCCGATGAATTCTAAGTTTTTCACATTATCATATTATCTTTATCCGATAAGTTATTTTCTTGTGCCATTGCATTTTTATTATCTTAGCAAGAAAAGGTATAAATTGTCGTTTGTGTGTTTTATATTCTCACTTAATATAATGTTGTATGGACTTACGTATTACTCGCGTTCTGCATTTATTCATTATATATTTGTTTATTTATCCTTCTTTTATTTGTTGAATAATATATTGGATGCTAGGGTAAAGCGTTATTTGAAAAAATCAATTGCTGTTTTTTTGGTTATTTCGTTTATATATTTAATGTATATAACAAATGAGCGATTTGGGGGTGGTAGTTATTATTCTTCTCGTATTTCGTCAAAATCTATTATTCAAGACCCTTTTGTATATGGCCTGTTTGATTATTTATCTCAATGGTACTATAATAGTATGTATTTGCTAGACTCGTATAACTTTTCGACATTTAAAGGGCAAATATCTTTAAAGCCAATTCTTGATTTAATGGGTCAATATTATCTTATTGACTATAACCCTAATAATTCATTAAATATCAGAATGGCTTTGTGGCCAGATAATTGGTATACATTTAACGGCTTAGTGGCTTATTTTGTTTATGATTATGGGTATCTCATAACTATAGCTTTATCACTTTTATATTTTAATTTAATTATGATTGTAAGGCCTTATAAAAATGAAATTAGTCTAAATAGTTTATTTGTATTGGTTCTATTGATTCAAATCCCATTGATGGCAATATTTTATTCAATGGTTCAAAGTATAGTTTTACCAAGTATATTTTTAATACCAATATTTTTGTATTTACGCGTAGGTTATAGCGGATTTATAAAAGACTCTTTAAAAGTATATAAGAAAAAATAGGATATTTTGCATACTTACTATTGAAATCTTTCTTTTGTTTCATTGTTCTGTTGTGAAAATTAATAGATCATAAAAAAAAGCTGAATTTCCTATATGAAAAATATCGAGAGAAATGTTATTATTATTACTTCAAAAGGCGATTAGACGAGCACGAGTAATGGTTCGTGTCTTGGTTGGACATGAGATATGGGTACCTACAAATGCCACCAATTGCCTATCATGGTTTGGAAATCCTGGATATGGTGGGTGGAAAATTCCTAAAGAGAGAATTTATGGTAGAGTGGGCGTTATTGATGCTGGAGTAGGTGAAGATATTTCTTTTTCTGAAGACTTAATATTTAAATTAGGGGCACATGTTGTTGCTATTGATCCAACAACAAAGGCAGCAAACTTTTTAAACGAAAAAAAAAACCCTTCTATAGACTTTATAAATCATGCTCTATCTGAGAAAAGTGGGAAAGCGATATTCTATCTCCCATCAAATGAAAACCATGTTAGCGGTTCTTTGATATCAGAAAATCATCTGCGAGGTGGGCGTGAAATAGAAGTTGATCTTACTTGTCTAAGCGTTGCTATTGAACGACTTCCGAGATTTGACACACTGATTGTAAAAATGGATATCGAAGGTGCTGAATTTGATCTACTGGCTTCAGAAGATTTTCTACTTTGTTCAAAATATATTGATATTCTATGTATAGAGTTTCATCATCGATGGCCCCATTATGGTCTTGAGTGTTTACGTAGAGCATTAGGAAAATTAAGGGAGCTGGGCTTTATATGTGTTTGGAGAAATAGCGAAACAAATGAGGAGTTTACTTTTGTGCTTGCGAACAAGTAAACGGAAAAACATCGTGAGTAGACTACAAATTAATTCAGTTATGGGTATAGTGGACTTGGATTTTCAGATAAAGGTTTAGGGGAATCTTGAAAAAGTCTGATACGCAATAACATTCTATAAAAAGTATCTATAGTGCACCTCTATTTATTTCCGAATGATACATCTTGATTAAAAGTAATCGGTTGGCGGTTATAAAAACCATAAAAAATGCAATCTTACAGCATTTGCCATCATTCTGACTCTGCTGCCATGAAAAACATCAATTCCGACTTGTCGGAACATTTTGATGAACAATTCAAGGCCGAACGTCTCATCCAGTTCAAAGATCCACTGGTAAAACGGGAGGAATGCATAAACTGAAAAATATTTCCTCCGATTCTCGATGTTTTTTTCCATAAACCAGAGAAGCATAGAAATGCCGGAAGATAACATATAATCACCTCCCAAACCAAAAGATCCTTCACCCATGGTCGGAACAACGGTTTTGCGTCAAACACTCAAGTTAGGAGCCGGATGCGGGAATTCCGCTTGTCCGGATCTGTCCGGGGGGTGAGGAGTAACTCTTGTCCCTACCGGGATTATCATTTTAATGGAATATTGCAAAACTAAATTATTCAAGGTTCCCTAATGTAAATAAAATGAGACGTCATAGTGACGAGAATACGATAAAAGAATATTTAAAATATCAGGTTAGAGAAAAAGAGAAAAACAGCTACATAAGCAGCACTTTTCGATTTCTAATATCTAACAGTATGCTTCAAGGATACTTTAATATAAAAGTATTTATGCTTGCTTTAATGTGTGCGAGTATAGATAGTTAACAGTAAGGGATAAAAAAAAGATATAATGATAACTTTTATTTCCAGTCCTAAGCCTTTTAAAGGTATTACAAAAGAAAATCAATATAGAGCTGTTCGGAGTTGGTTGCTTGCAGGAAAAAATGTTGAGGTGATTCTGTATGGTGACTCTGAAGGAATTGTTGAGGCAGGTAAAGACTTAGGTGTCAAAGTAGTAGATGAAATAAATTGCTCTCCATCAGGGATTCCATATTTTGGGTCAATTGTTAAACATGCTGAAGATAACGGTAAATATGATCTTCAAGTTTACCTGAATTGTGATATTCTTTTGTCCGGTATTTTGCAAGCTATAAGTCGAATTGATCTTCCACAATTTCTATTGATTGGACAACGTATTGATTTGAGTGAAAAGGTATTCATTGATCTTAACCAAAATGATTGGATTAAGCAGTTGACTTCAATAGTAATAGAAGGGAAGGCAAAATTACATTTGCCAACTGGAATTGATTATTTCGCATTTCGACGAGGAATGTGGCAGAGTGTTCCGCCAATTATTATAGGACGAGGCGGTTATGACAATGTATTACTGGCTTATTGCATGATGAATCGTATACCTATTGTTGATGCTACTTATGATGTCATTGCCTTGCATCAGTTTCATGGTTACGATCATATGCCGAGCGGCATAAAGGGTGTTATTGATGGCGCAGATGCAATGCATAATCTAAGTCATGCTGGTAGTACACGAAGTAGAACTATGGTTTCAGATGCGAGATACATAATAAAAAATAATCTACTTCTTTATTGTCCTTGCAGAGGAGATCGGTTGCGATGCTTGGAATTGAAACTCCGATATGAAATGGGTTCGGCAAAATTATGGTTGATGTTGAGAATGATTTGGCGTTTATTGCAAGCTTTTGGTATCACTGGACTGAAAGAGCCTTCACTGTCTGATATTTTAAAGGTTAGTTTTGAAAAAGATCAGGTATCAAAGTCAACTATTTAAGATAGAACTGAAATGCCTGTAACAAAAGGCGCTCCTAAGCAGTGAGAAAAAGTACAAATAATAGTTTTGTAAGAATCATATAATATGATGATTGATTGTTTTTGAGAAGCGGAGCATGAGCAAAGAGAGATCTCTATATGAAACATGAGATAGAAGTTGCTGAAAGATGAATTTTCATTGAACGGATATCATTAAATAATTATAGATCGTCAACTTTATATCAGGAAAATAGGGCTATGATGATCAAGTTGCTTATTCTGCTGAGCCGGTACCATGGACTTGCTATATTTTGATAGACAGGTAAAGAAGCCATACCTTACGAACCAAAAGGAGGTATGAAACATGGCGAATCAGAAATCACGTCAT
>JAFLLC010000167.1 GCA_019162745.1 Deltaproteobacteria bacterium
TTTTATTGGTGCGCCCGGCTGGATTCGAACCAGCGGCCTACGGATTAGAAGTTTGCTGTTTGGTACTATTTCTTGTTTTTTCTTGTTCTACCATCTTTGTAAATCCTTGACTTTCTTCATATTGACCCTTATTGTTGTTCTATGCTGTTTTGCGTAATTCTCCCCAAAGTGTTACCCATGTGTTACCCACAAAGCGGGCTTTTGGCTTACGGCTTTCTTGTCCGCAGGCCGTTGCAATAGGTGAAGTGATACCCAAATGAGGAAAAAAGACATGCCTGTTATCCATATCACAAAAACGAGTGTCGAAGAATTGACCATTCCGGCAAGTGGCAGAGTTGATTATTCCGACGATAAGTTAAAAGGGTTCGGGGTTCGGGTGTCACCTACCAGCATAAGCTTTTATGCTTGCAGGCGCGTTAACGGCAGGCTGGTTAGAACCAAGATTGATACATTTGACAAGATCACTGTTGAAAAGGCGCGGAAAAGGGCAAAAGAGATCCTTCTCGACATGGAGAAAGGAATTGATCCGAACCAGGTTAAGAAAGAACGCATAGAGCAGGCAGAAACGGCGCGGCAGGAAGAAGAGAAAGTTGGTAAGACCTTGCAGGCATGTCTTGACGAATATCTTCAAAAGGGCAGACTGAAACCCCGTACCATTGAAACGTATCAAGACCTTTGCCGGTTGTACCTGGCTGACTGGCTACAGCGACCGGCTGAAGAGATCACCAGGGACATGGTGAGAATCAGGCACCTTGAGATTGCCAGTGGCGAGAGAGGACGAAGAAAGCTGACCAAGAAAACCCCCACCGCAAGCAAAGAGGCGGCCCCACCAGTACGAAGGGAAGCGGCGGCCAATAACTGTATGCGTACCTTGCGCGCCGTCTTGAATCATGCCTTTGAAGATGACGAGGGCGGCACCCTGTACCGGAACCCGGTTAACATCCTGAGCAGCAAAAAGCGGAAAGCCTGGTTCGACATTCCCCCGCGTGAAAACCTTGTTAAGAATAGCGATCTGCCAGCATGGTATAAATCTATCATGAGCCTGAAGAATACCGACATGCGAGATTATTTGCTGTTTCTGCTTTTCACAGGATCACGACGATCTGAAACCGAGCTGCTGACCTGGGCAATGGTTGACTTTCCAGAAGACACCGTTACTTTCGTTAACAGCGACACCAAGAACGGGCAGACCCACACAATACCGATGAGTGACTTCCTACGAGACCTTTTGTGGAGACGCAAGGAAAGACTGCAAACAGAGTTAAGCGAGGCGAGGGCGGCCCTTACTGGCAAGATGACGATGAAGCAACAACAACGTGCACATGGACGCGTTGCCCTGGCAGAGTCCCGGCTTAATTCACAGTATGTTTTTCCAGGTGAAGGGAAGACCGGCCACCTGACCGAACCGAGAAGGGGAGTCGATGCTGTTACAGCTGCCACCGGGATTTATTTTACTTGTCACGACCTGCGCCGAACCTTTGAAACTACAGCGGAAAGCCTGGAGCTATCAGCCTACGCTTTAAAGGCATTGGTGAATCATAAGCGATCTGCAAACGATGTGACCGGCGGATATATCATCATGAGCGTTGACCGACTGAGGGAACCAGTTCAGCGGATAGCAGACGCCATTCAAGACCGAATCAAACGGCAGTATGGGCAGGTGGTACAGATGCAGGCGGCACAGTAAGCAATCTTTCAAACTGGATAGGGAGCGCACCCGAAGAGCTGTTACCTTGACGGCCTGCCAGTTTGATTTCTTATCAAGGATAATCTGAAGGAGATTATAAAATGGTGGAGCTGCAAAGAAGGTCTTTTTATAAGCTGTCAGAACTGGGTAAAAGATGGGCTAAATGGGGTCTAACTGAGGATGTGCTTTGGGATATGGCGGTGGATGGGTCGTTGCCTCTATCTGTATGGTATAACGGTTGGGCTACTTTAACAAAAGCTAAAGATGGTGATGAGGATAGGAATGAGGTATTAAAAGGGCGTGTAGGGTTTGCTGGCCTTATTACGATAGGAAAAGATGAGATGCATGACCTTTTAGTCAGAGGTCAATTTTCAATTGTGGAAGTTTTTGTTGTAGGCGATACCTACAGGGTTCTTTATGATACCTATCCCTCTTCAGCAAGCATTCTATCTGGCGGGACAGTTTGTACTGCAACAACATTTTTTCGCTCTGATGTTCTTGTAAGTGTTGATTTGGTGGATGCCGTTGAGGCCAAGAAAAAAAATTTGGATGCCCCTGATGGAGCCAACCAAGAAATCAAACCAGCTTTGTCCCTTCATGAAAGCAAAAGAGTCACCGCCGGTGTCGCAAAAGATTTTCCGAGGGAATCGGAAGTGCCTTTGCGAACCATCAAGGAGATTGCGGCGCATTGCAAAGTCCATGAAGACACAGTTAAAACATGGAGAAAAAACCACAATGACTTTCCAGCTTCACCCCCTGGCAGCGGAACAGTTACGGCCCTACCTTCGGAGCTAAATTCCTGGATGATAAGAAAAGGAAGAAAAAAAACATGACCCTCTTTTTACCCCCACTTCACCCCTAAAAAGAACCCCTTTCACCCCTGTTTTACCCCCATATTACCCCCACGCGAGTCTCTGCAAGCTTCTGTAAAACCCTGTAATCCTTGAAAAATAAGGAACGGGGTTTTCCTGTTTCTATCACACAAGAAAGGAGCAGACTATGGTTGAGAACATGAAGACAGAAGAGGCGGCAAAAATCTTACAGGTGGAGCCTTCAACGTTAGAACAATGGCGATGGCAAGGGAAAGGCCCAAAATTCATAAAGATGAATCGGGCGGTCAGATACCGGAGGGAAGACTTGCAGTCATTTATTGATGCCCGTGTTTTTAGCAGCACCACAGAAGCACAGGCGGCGGCATAATGGAAAACAAAAAAGGAGTTCCCCTTAAAACGGCTGGCAGCCTAGGAACCCCTTCAAACTTCAGTGAAAACAATACCATTTCTGCCCCAGAAACACAAGCCAAGTGTTGCCTGGCAGTAGCAGGACGTTCATGGTGGAAACAGCACCAGGCTAAAATGCTGGCCCGTGAAACGGCTAGGCAGGCAGGGGAGGTGTCCAGATGAAATTCAGGACTCAATATCTTCTGCGACTTGCAGCTGCGCTGATGGGCAGTGGCTGCGCCCTTTGGTTATACCTGGGACTGGTATTTATTGGAGGGCTGCTTTCATGAGCGATCTGGAAAGTCTTGTAACCTCTGCTTACAAAATTGCCATTACAAAATTACAAACCGAGAAAAACGATTACAACATATTGATATGTAACGATTTTATTTGTAATGAATTTGTAATTTCTGCCATTTACAAGTCGATTACAAAATTACAAACAGGAGGTCGATCTTATGTTTATTGATGATCTGAGAGAGCACCTCCTGAAAAGTGAATTCGCTATGGACAAGACCGCTGTCCGTGGCGGCTTTATAAACAATCTCATTTGTCCTGAGTGCGGGAAGTCAGACGCCTATGCTTATGCTAATGCGCCATGGTCTATCGTTTGCAATAGGCAAAACAAGTGCGGAGCCAGAACGAAGACCGCCACATTATTTAACCTGGGCACACAAGTTGAAACCAACTATCCCGCCACGAAAGAAGACAAGCATCGACCGGCAAAGGCCTTTCTTGAAAGTCGAGGGATTCCTGCTGAGATTATAGACAAGTGCGGCTGTGAATACCACACCCGCACAAGAAAAGAATGCGGCGGCGGTGTCATGTTTCCAGTGGGCAAGGATGACAAGGGCAGCACTCTTTATAATGGGCGTCTGTTTAATCCGCCTACTGGCGAAGGGAAAACGCATAATGTCGGTGCAGTAGCCGGGCACCATTGGCAGATGCCGGGCATGATCTATGATCCTGAAAAACCAACCTATGTTACTGAGGGAATCATTGATGCCTTGTCTTTGATTGCCATGGGATTTCAGGCTATAGCGGTTCTTGGTGCTGGTTATGAACCTGCACGGTTTAATCTGGGAGCATTTGGGAATCTTGTCTTTTCCTTTGACAACGATGCGGCTGGCGGCAGCTTTACAAAAAAATGGATGAAACACTACCAAGGAGAACCCGAGGAAGATGGTGTGCCCGTGGTCAAGGTTTCAGCGATCATGCCGGATGATGGGGACTGGAACGACATTCTGCTTCGTTCGGCCAGTTCTGAAAAGGGGGCTGAGCAATTCAACAAAAACTTCGAACGCTATCGTCTTCAGGCACGACTGGCACTGGCTGAAACGGCTATGTCTTATGCCACAATTTATGTTGCTGGCAATAATGGCTTTGTTCCAGGGCTTTTCCCCTTCCAGGGAAAATACTTCTGGAGCTGGGTTAAACAATCACCGGAGGAAGATGAGCCACCTGATATTTTTATCGAGCGAGCAAGTAACTTTACGGTATCGGTTGAACACTATCAACGGTCAGACGCAGATGAAGAATTACCGGTCTTCCTGTATCGCCTGAAGGTCATACCAAAGCAAGGAAAGCCGGTTTGTATCACGGCCAGTGGTAACGACCTTAAATCAGCCGACGGTCTTACCGGTCTGTTCCTGCGACATGGAAAAACGCATTGGTGCGGTAAGCAGGATGCGGCAAAGGCCTTTGCTGAGATGATTGTCGAGAGCAAGGCCCCTGTAGTCCGACAAGCAGAATTTACCGGCTATGACCATAAAACCGGTTTTTATATTCTGAAAGATTTTGCCATTGATAAAAAAGGTGGAAAAGTGCCACCCGGAAAGAATGGTTTTTTCTCTGTCGGCCATGGTGAATATCTCAGGCCTGCATTGATTGAAACGATTAACCCCGGCACATGTGATGTACCCAGACTTTATTCTTTATTGCGGGCGGCATGGGGAGAAAATGCGGCTGTAGCAGTGGCGTTTCTGGCCGCTTCACTGTTTGTCAACCAGGTTAAAAAGACCACTAAGTTTTTCCCTTTTTTGAGCATGTGGGGAGACCCGCAAGTTGGAAAAACCCGGCTGATGATGATCTTGAACGCCATGCAGTGTCTGGATGAAGAAGGTCTTCCTATGAGTGGCTCAAATACCAAAAAAGGCGAACTGCGAACCCTGGCACAAGTGTCGGGGCACATGAAGGGACTTATCGAGGGCAACGACAAAGAGAAGGCCAAGTTTGATTTTGAATCAATCCTCCCTCTGTATAATTATGGGAATGCACTCCAAACCAGAGCGCAGACAAGCAACGATAACAGAATTCATAAACTGGCTTTTCATGCGACCCTGGCATTTGTTCAGAATAGGGAACCATTCACAAGCAGGGCGGCAAAGGAGAGGGTTATCAGCCTGAAATTTTCACTTGAAGGGCTGAGTGAATCAACTAAGGCAGCCTTTGATGCACTGGTGGCAACTCCTATTCAGGAGATGGCGGGGTTCTATCCGGCGATAATGGCTGGCCGGTCTTTCTTTGGTGCTAACTGGAAAGAGTCTTTTGAGAAATCAAAAGATGATCTGAAGGCAGATGTATCTGACAACCGAATCAATGAGAATCACGCCTTGATCCTGGCTTTCCACCGGTTGATCTGTCAGCATTTTAAGATTGAGCATGATTTGTTGCCCTTTGTTGCCAGCATCGGCAAGGCCAAGATGAAATCGGCACAGAAGCGGCTGGAAACAGTTGCAGACCATTTTTTCAACGTACTTCAAAATCTACCCGATGAAATTACGGGGGCCGACGGTTTTGATAAAACTGTCAAGAACAGCTTTTGGGAGATCAAAGGGAAACAACTCTTCATCAATCGCGCTATGGCTGAGAAGGCTATCAGAGAGGCAGGGTTCATGCTTGATTACCCTGAGAGGCTGGGTAATTCCTTGCAGGAACATCCGGCATTTGTCGAGAGCAAGACGCATAGATTCCCTGGGTTAAAGGACAAGCCGGTTAATGGCATGATCTTTAGCATTGACCGGTTGTTTGAATAGTAGCTGTTACAAATATTACAACTAATTACAGTATTTAATACAGAATATATATAATAATATTATATATTTATACTATATCTATATGGGTTGTAATTTTGTAACAGTCTTTTGTGAGGATTCTTATGAATTTCATTGAAGCAGCAAAAAAAGCCCGTGCCGGATCAGATGTCACTCCAGCCTTTACTGAACCGGCTTTGGCCCAAACACGAATACTCCCTGCATCCGAGACCAAGAAAGGAAGCGGTGATTCACGAGTCCCCAAAAATGGGGGCTGCTTCGACTGCGGTTACTATGACGGCAAAGGAAATGGTTGGCCCGGAATGTGCCGTTTCTTTGAAACCATAGGGCAGGCACCCAAGGAGATTGATTTCACCGTGGTTGACCCGCTAACCGGCTGCAAGTGTTTTATGGCTCGGTCGGTTGATGCAAAGGCGGATAGTCTATGCCTGATATGCGAAAAACCATTGAACCAAAATGGCGGTGATTGTTGGCATAGGGCATTTCACGAACTTACTCAGAAGGGAGATAGATAATAATGAACAGAATTCCATTTGGCGGCGAAATCAGGTTTATCACTATGTCCGAGGTCTGTCCTGTCTGCGACGCAGAACGCGGCCAGCGCCACGCCTATGGGTGTTTTGCTGAAGAGTGCCCACAGTGTCACTGCGTGCTGATGACGTGCCATTGTCGAGTGATTAAACCCCATGAATCACAGCGGCACATCCAGGCAATCGCTGAGTCTTTCAATAACCAGGATGAGGTGGAAGCTATCCTCACGGCACCAGTCATTCACGATGTGCCATCGATGCTTTTCGTTGCGGGATGGGTATCAGTGATGGAGTTTATGGGAATAGAACCGGAAAAATATGATGACCTGGGCGATCCGATGTATTCGGCCAAAGCTGTCAGATCAATTTTTGGGGAGTCCGCACATGTCCTTTAACTCCTACGGCCAGAAGGCATCAGTACGCAATGGTGCGCAAAACGGTACGCAGGATTAACGGGCCCAAACGGGACAGGTAATATTGGACAGCAACTAAAATCTTTGCCATTCCGAAAACAATAGCAAACACAAATATTGAGGGAGATCATGGCTGATAATACAGCGGGGAAGCAACGAGGGAAACCGTTCCAACCAGGACAATCTGGAAACATGGCAGGCAGACCCAAGGGAAGCCACAACAAGTCAACCCTGGCAGCGATTACCCTTCTTGAAGGCGAGAGCGAGGCACTAACCCGTAAGGCGGTAGAACTTGCCCTGGGCGGCGACATCCAAGCCTTGCGGTTATGCCTGGATAGAATAGTAGCCCCCGTCAGAGAAAGACCGATCAGTCTTTCCCTGCCGGTAATTGATGGAGTTGAAGATGCCCCGGCATTCACGGCGGCTTTGCTTGAGGCGGTGGCGTCTGGTGAGTTAAAGGTGGCAGAGGCGTCTATTCTATTTGACCTTGCAGAAGCGCATTGCGAGGCGATCAGGCTTGCAAGGAGGGCGGAGCGGATGCGATTGCTTGATGGAACTGAAATTACATACCCAACAGAGGCAGCGATGGCTCACATGGATGAAAAGACGACACTGAAGGATCATCTGACAGTGGCGAATATTATTTGCAAAAACAAAGAAGCCGTTCTGGGCCAGAAATATTGATTGTTGGCACTCCCCGGACATGTAAAGCCCCACATGTCGAGCTTCCGGCCAGTTTATCGGCCAAGGTGATGTTGCTTAACGCCGCCTGACCAATGTACTCTACATCAACCGCATTGACGGCATTGCCGCTGCCTTGGGGGCTGGGGAAGCGGTTGGATATGCGGGTGGTTTAGAGAGAAGATGGTTTGCATCCAGATGGGCATCATTACCCTTCCGCGCAGAATAAAGCAGCTCATACCAAAAAGCACACAGTTTATTTTTTGTCTTGATCTTCAATACGGGGGGACGGGAAAATAATTCTGTCCCGTTTTTTTTGCGTTTTTTCTTCTGTTCCCGTAACTCTCCGTACCTTACTCCTCTTTTTTTGTTCTCAGCGCCAATACTCCAAACACGCCGGATGCGGCTATGATCTGGACAAAGAGCCGTGAAAAGTCGATCTGGGTATTTATCCCGTATGGAGGATCAAAGACAAAATCGTACCCGGCATTCTCTTTTATCTCCAGCCTGGCTGCGTGCTTAGACTTAGTCCACGGCGGATGGACACACATGAGCGAAACGATCAAGATATACCAGATCAGTACCTTCTTTTTTCCCGGTGTAAGTTCCATTTTATTGCCTCCCTGTTTAATTTAACCTGATAGATGCCATCTTCTTCAGTCCTTAATCTATACCCTCCATTAACGATTTTTTAGAACCCGATCTCGTACAGGCGAATCAAGGAAACAGTATAATTGGAACTAACGAAAGCAGTACGCGTGAACTTCATGTCCTGCCCCCGGAACTCCTCTGACCGGAATGGCGTGGAATTCGCATTATTATTCCCTGCTCATCTCCCAAAAAAGGAGCCAGGTTGTTTTCTGCCCTGTTGTTTCTTCCCATAGCTCTTGCCGCTCAGATTGCTACGCTATTTGGCTAAAAGTATTTACCGATATTGTGACATCTTGTTTGGAATTTAGAATGTATCGCCCTCTTGTATCTCTTTGAATTCTCAGCGAGAGGGCCTGCCCGTCCTCAATAATCCCGACACCGATCAATTTTCGAACCTCACTGCTGGGCAGGATTAAGTAATCGTTATAATAACGGCTGTTGTCACACCCTCTTAGGAGGAAAACATAAAATGTTTGAAATGAATCTTTAGCGACAAAGCTGCTTTTCTTTATTGAAAAGCCAAAAGTCCAATTGTCGGAGGGAGTAGATGTCTTTACTTGAATATGAAAATATTTGTTATTTTTACTGGCAATAATATCTATGCCATCATCAACAGCCATTGCAGACGCGTTGAATCCATAAAATAACAGCTCACTCATTACGGCGGCCTCTCCAGCCTTCCCTATGTATTGGGTTGAAAGGACAGGTGCAAGCGTTGGCTTGGGCGTTACAACAGGTTTCCTCTTTAACCTGTACACCCCTCTTTTAAAGCCCCCAGAATTATTTTTTACTTTTGAAAAACTTGATTTTGTTCCTGTCTTTCGGGTGTCAGCTGAAAGAGCGGCGGATATCTTATCGGGAAGCTGGTCTGGTTTGATCTGTATATTGGGGAAACGATCCACAATCATTTTGGCAATATCATTGATATGCGCCGCCCCAGTGCAATCCGCCATGACTTCTTTGATTTGCTCAGTCAAACTCATATTTGGTGCCTTATTGTCGATGTACCGTGGTATTGTTGAAATCCACCTTGTTTAACACTCTCATTTGTCGGGCTCATATTTTCTAAAGACATTTATTTGGGCGCGATGAACTTTGTGTAAAACTCTTCGGCCCTGGCGGGATCAAGGGCCTTGAGGTGTTTGTACACCTCCATGATTTGGGATGTTTGGCCGTTAAGCCCGTAAGCAACGCCAAGGTCATTCCAGAACAGAGCATTTTCAGGCTTTATGCTGATAGCCTCTTGGAATGCCTCAATCGCCTTGTTGAGTTGACCGGAATCATAGTAAGCATGACCAAGCCAATGCCACGCAAAGGTATTTTCAGGCTTGATATGGATGGTTTGCTGAAAAGCCTCAATCGCCTTGTCCTGCTGGTTGGTATATTGATAGTCACGACCAAGCCAATTCCATGCATAGGTATTTTCAGGCTTGATACGGATGGTTCGCTGGTATGCCTCAATCGCTTTGGTGCGCTGGTCAGAGTTATCGTAGACACGTCCAAGCCAATACCATGCGTCGGCATTTTCCGGCATGGCCTGAGTCCAGAGGAGCGCATGACTGAGTAGCCGTGGGATGTTTTCTTCACAATATAGGTATTCGGCTTTCAGTTCCTCAGTTTTTTTATGCCATTCGGCCTCGGACATCCGTTCCGTCTGGAGAATAGAGTTATTCTGTTCAGAAAGTGCTTGAACCGCCTGTATCCTGCTTGTCAATTTCTCGGTAATCGTCAACTGCCGGGTAACAGACGCAACAACCCCACGCTGACCAACAGCGACTATGGCACGGCTGTTCTCACTCATGCAACGGTGGTCTCCATGCGCTCCAGTTCCTCTTGAAGCTGTTGTTTGAGGGTGGCGAAATATTCATCCCAATCCTTGTTGGCAAGCATCTTGAGAGAAAGGTTCCAGAGTCATTTACTACCTTAATTTTCAGTTGTGGGGTGGAAGGGGCATATAGTTCTGTCCCGATTTTTCTTGCTGCCTTCTCCCTCGACTGCTTCGGACTTGCCTTAAGTCTCGCCGTCTGCTGCCTCTTGCTCTCGATTGTCAATTTCTGCCGCACTGCTCATCCCCGTGCTGTCAAAGCCTGGATAGCAACGGATGCACTCATAGAAAGAACGCAAGAAGGGCCCGACCTCAGCTCCCAAGTCTTTGACCATTGCTTTTGCGTATGCTGCAAAGCTCCTTGCTCCGGCTTCTATATGGCAACCAGCAAGTGTCAGACCCGCTTGTATGAATTCAGGGTCAACCTCGGTGTTGAGTTGCCCCACCTTTACCCTAAACCTGAGACGGATAGCCTTATTGTAGGCTTTAATCGCTTCATCATATTGACCAGATTTTTTATAGGCGTCGCAAAGGTCATTCCAGAACCAAGCATTTTCCGGATCGATACGGTTGGCTTCTTGGTATGCCTTAATTGCTTCGTCGAGTTGACCGGAATCATTATAGGCGCTCCCAAGGTTGTGCCACGCACGCGCATCTTCTGGATTGCTACGGGTGACCCCTTGAAAGATGCCAATAGCCTTATCATGCCTGCCTGTTTTGAAGAAATAGTTCGCAAGGCGATTGTTACCAGCGGCATATTCTGGATCGATATAAATGGCCTTTTTGAAGGCATCAATCGCTTCATCATATTGACCAGATTTTTTATAGGCGTGACCAAGGCCCCTCCACGCATCAGCATGCTCCGGATTAACACGGATGGCCTCCTGGTAGACACGAATTGCCTTGTCGTGTTGGGCTGAATCGGCATAGCGAGAACCAAGTTTGTACCATGCATCGACATTTTCCGGATTGATACGGATGGCCTCCTGGATGGCACGAATTGCTTTGTCATGATAGCCTGATTTGGCGTAGGCAAATCCTAAAAGATCCCATGCACGATCATATTCGGGATCGATACGGATGGCCTCTTGATACGCCTCAATCGCTTCGGCGATCTGACCAGAAAATTGATAGGGAGTCCCAAGGGCAACCCACACATCAGCATACTCCGGATTAACACGAATGGCCTCTTGGTAGGCATCAATCGCTTTGTCGTGTTGGCTAAAGTTAAGGTAGGCATGCCCAAGGTAAAACCAAGCATCAGCATCTTTTGGAACAGCTTGCGTCCAGCAAAGCGCATGATTGTGCAGACCTGGCCAGTCATATTTGGAAGAAAAAACTACTGCTTGTTTGAGCCAGTCGGATTTCCTCTCAATTTTTGGGCAAGACGCATTCTTTCTATCAAGGGCTTGACTGACCTGAATCCTCGCCAACACCTTTTCGGCAATCGTCATCTGCCGAGTAACAGAGACAACAATCCCGCGCTGACCAAAGGGAACTAAGGCACGGCTGTTCTCACTCATGCCGGGATTGCCTCCAATCTCTCCAATTCCTCCTGAAGCTGTTGTTTGAGGGTGGCGAAATATTCATCCCAATCCTTAATGGCAAGTATCTTGCGATAGGCGTTTGTGGTGCGAATGGCTGAAATGGACACAGACAAATCCTTGGCCTTGCCGCGAATCCTGACCACCTGGCCGTGCAATATCTGGGCGTCGCTGATTGTGGCGCTCATCGGCGTGAACACCCCCTTTTGCAGTTGCTCGTAGATGGCCTTTACCACCAGGATGTCGTTTTTCCCGTTGGCTTCGCTTAATCTGGAGAAGAGTTGGGAGGCTTCGGCCTTGAAGTCCTGGGCTACCACATCCGGGTGGCACATCTTGGAGCAGGCCCGAAACATGGCCTTCAGTTCCTGCTGTTCCGCCTCTGTTACCTTGAAAAGCTCCTGTTTGCAGGACTCCTGAAAGTCCTGGTCGTACTCGTCATATTCCTGCCGGGCCTCTTGGTATTCCTCTTCCTTGTCGGAATCTTGTTCCGCCTCGGCCTTTAATTGCTCACGGCGTAACAACAGAATTTGACGAATAATCTCGCCGACCTCAATCGCGTGGCGATAATTAAACATGTGCAGCAATTTTTCCAACTCGGCCTTTTCATCTTCAAGGGAACCGATCTGGATTTCCAGGGCCTTCAACTCCAATGTCAGTTCGGGAATTTCCGGGTCAATATACACGACAACCTGCTTGCAGGAGTGAACAAAGTCCTTGATGATAGTAGTTGCCTGGTCAAGCTGACCGTTCTCAATCTGGGAGATGAGAGTATTCACCTCGGCATATTTTGTGCTGCCAGACAGAAGTTTCTTGAGCTTGGCAAGCTGAAGCTCTATATCGTCGCTGTCCTCCAGCTCTATAACTAGGCGTAGGGCCTCAACCCTGGCGACAATCTTTCTCAGATCGGCTTCGCCAGTGCCTCTGCCCGAGTATCGTTCAAAGAGCGACTCGAATTCATCTATAAACTGACGGGCAAGTTCCGGGTGGTCGGCAATGACGGTGATATTCTCGCTGTTCTGTTGGGCGCGACGGCTCCAGTTGTAGGAACCCGTGATCACAGTTTCGCCATCAATAACGCAAAACTTGTTGTGCATGATCGTAGAGTTTTTCTTATTTGCGCCAACCATCATGAATACGCCGCCCAACTCCCGTAATCGGTCATAATGGAGGCCACTATTGCGGTTGATCGAATCGTTGACAATAATCAACTCTACCCGCACACCAGCATTCGCCATTCGGCAAATCTCTTCAAAAATTTCCGGATCAGTAAACCAGGCCACCGCTATATGAATTGACGATGCCGCCTTGCGGATTTCATGCAGGATATGAAGCTGGATGTCGTCAAAATAGGCTTGGGTTCGCATGGTTACGTCCTTACGGGGCTTATGAAATTTGGGCTTTGCCGATGAATCTATTGGTGTGAGACGTCGGTGACTATCCTCAATTATTCTGCATCAACTTTATTGGCGTTTGAGTCCGGTCAAGGGTTAGGCATTTTTCAATTCTACTCCCAGAAAGATACCGACTTGTCACTTCCGCCGGTCTCCTTCGATGTTATCCGCAGTGTCGTCGGAAGCATCCCTTTCATTAAAACCAAACTCGTCGTGTTTCCTGGAGAGAACAGTAGTAAGGCAGACATAGTTGCTCTTGACCGGGTTGACATGCTGCCTGCTGATGCGCTGAATGATGTCTTTGAAAGAGGTCTTCAGTGGGATGAGGTTCATGGCATTCTCTATAAGGGGAAAGCTTATCTGGTTCGACAAAACTGTAAGTTATAAAGGGCAGACCCCATTATTCGTAAGCTCTTCTTCCGCCCCCCTCGTAAACAGCGGGAAGCTGGCCGGGGTTTTGGAATGTAGAATGTTGTCATCTTGCGGGGAGAACTAGCCGCTGTTTTACTATTTGTTCGTAGAGTTCGTGGCCGACGATATTGACGAATCCGACGTTTCCGTTGAGGTTGACGTAGAGATTTCCACCGTAGTTGATTCCATTAAACAAGTCGAATCGTTTCTCATTTGCTGTAATCGCATAAATACTTTTTCCAAACCCGGTTTGAACTCCCCGTTGGAGTCCAAGAAGGGAGTCAGGGAGTTTATTCTGATCATAAGCGTTTTCCCAATCTTTATCTTTCATGGCTCTGGCCATCCCACGATTAAGCAGATTGGCCGCTGATTGATCTGCTGACTTCTCATGTTCGCCTGAAAAGGTGCTGTTGTCAAGACGGGAAAATTCAAGAGCTTCACCATCAATGGAAGATTCTGAACAATCCCATTACCAGCCATGGCAGCCAACATGGGATGGCGAAACACTACCTCAAGTTAACACCCCAAGGGGAGCAGCCTTGATTCCTTAACTGCAAGCATCTATAATAAAAGCGGTGGTAGGTTTGTAGTCGGTAAAAAAAATAGAGGGTAAGGTGTATTATGGCCAAGCAGAGCTTGCAGGAGAACTTGAAGAGAAGATTGGCGATGACACCAGAGTCATCACCTGGCGTATGCCTGACTCCCATATTAGAAATGAAAAAACTGACATCGGAAGAAGCGGCAAGACTGGACAAAAAAATACAGGACTTCGTGGACAGTCTGCCAGAGTTGACGCCAGAGCAGGAAGCAATGTTCGACGAGCGTGGCGACTTGATCGAGACACCGGAGGAACCACCTATGGAATACGAGATCCAGGGGGAGACGATAGGGATAGCGCAAATAGTGCCGTCAGAAGTGGAGTACCGATTTAGCTCTCCACCTTTACCCCAGAAGGACAGCCAGCCTACCGAAAAACAGTCGGGAACGTCGTTAACAGATAGCTGAACAGTTCAAACTGAACAGGAACCTAAACAGCAAAGTAAGCATCAAGCTAAGCATCAAAAGACCACAAGGATTTAGCAAGGGTTGACGGCCAGAATGCTTCAACCAAATAGCTAAAAATAACGCTATATCATCCATAAGATGAAGAAAGTTAATGTTAGTAAATGTTAAGGTTGCGAGCTTTTTCCATGTTGAAGATTGTTGAAGTTTTGCACCAGGCAGAACCTTGGAAAACCTTAGATCAATAAAGTTTCAGAGATAGTTTCAACGAAATGCGGAACTTGAAAAAACCTGTAATCTGACCGATGGCAGTCAGCGCATGACGGCAAGGTTACGGCGAGGGTACGGGAAGGTTGCGGGGAGGGTCTTATCTCATTTCAGGCATTGGCGAAAGTGAGTTGCTGGGTCAAGATTGTTGGCAGGAAGGACAGCGAGGGCACAGCGAGGTCACGGCGATGGTACGGCGAGGGTACAGTAAGATTATAGTACGATGGCATGTCAAGATTCTGGCAAGATTGTTCGTATTCATAAACTTATGATCATGCAGGAAAGGGGCGAGGTCACGGAGATGAGTATAGTAAGATCATAGGAAGTTCGAGGCGGTAACCAGAGAGCTTGCCGCACGAGTAAATGAAGGTGCGGCGCCTGGGGATGTTGTGAGTGGAAGCCAGTTGCAAGATAGGGTCAGACAAAAGGAAGGTCTTAAAATGGGGGTTCCCCAAAATAAACCAGAACCAGAACCAGAATTAAAACCAGAAAAGAAGGAGGAGCGAGGAGACCCGAATTATTCTAACGCATGGCAGTCGGGTAAATCGGTACAGTGTGCCGATTTCAAAAGCGACAACTTGTCGTATTTGGGTTTCCGCGCCAAAGACGAAGCATCATATTCCGTCATTCGGTTAGGCCAGCGACTTGTTGAATTGAAAGACACTTGCCAGCATGGGGAGTTCATGAAGATTGCTGAGGAATGTTGCGGGTTGAAGGCTTCACAGTGTCAGAATCTTATGCGTATCTATCGGGAGTTTGGGCAAATGCCCACTGCTGTGGGCTTTTCAACCATCGCACTCCTCGAACTTTCAAAAGCCGACGATCCACAAGCTGCATTGGTCGAAGCTGAGAAACAGGAGAGTTCCGTTACCGCAAAGCAGGCAACAACCTTGCTTGCCTATATTTAAAAAATTACTTATAATGACCAATGGAGTGCGACGGACTGAGAACAGCTTCGGGCGTATGATTGAGGGGAACAGCATCAATCTTTTCAGATGGCCGCTTCCATGCGGTTTTAAACTGCATGGTTCCTCCTTTAAACGGGACGATCTCGACAACAACGAGCGTCCCGTTTATTTTTTTCTCAAACCGAACGGGCTTTTCGCCCCTTCCTTCTTTCTGTAAAAAAAAAGAAGACGGTCGGTAAAGATTTACCGGACTCAATTTTGCTCGTCCGTTTTTGTCGAGCGAACATCAAGAGTATTGATGTTGTGGCAGGCTCCCGCGCCATTTTGGGGAGCGAATGGCAGCCCCCAAAATTCGGGGCGGGTAATTCAGGATCAGGCATTGAAGGCGATTCCTTTTTTCCTGAATTTTGACTTTCCCCATTGGGGGTTGTGAGATCAGGATAAGGCCTTGACCGAGACCGCTTCCCCTTTTTGGGTGAGGCGGTTTTTTTATTCGGGAAGTTCCGAAAAAAAAGGGCTGCTTTTCTTCCAAGTGTTACCCATATGTTACCCACGGAGCTAAAAAACAAAAAAGCACCTAACCCGATGTGGGCTAAGTGCTTGATTTTACTGGTGCGCCCGGCTGGATTCGAACCAGCGGCCTACGGATTAGAAGTC
>JAFLLC010000096.1 GCA_019162745.1 Deltaproteobacteria bacterium
CAAGGGTCGATCTTTTCGTTCACGTTAAGAAAGGCGTAGCGGTCCGTTATTCTGCGCTCAACCATCTATCCGTTCTTTCAACTGGTGGGCAGGGGTAAAATAGTAGCGGTATCCCTGCAGCAGGATCAGGAATGAGGTGATGGCAACTGCGCCGGTAATGGCGCACATGATGGCAATCTGGTAACGTACGGCAATGATCGGGTCGGTTCCGGAAAGTATCTGGCCGGTCATCATGCCGGGGAGGGCGACAATGCCGGTGGCGGCCATGGTATTCATGGTAGGGATCAGTGCGGCGCGGTAGGCGGTACGCAACGCCGGCTCCGCAGCCTGACGCGATGTCGCTCCAAGGCAGAGTGCCGCTTCAAGCTCATCATGACGCTCACGCATCTCGGCGGAGAGCCGTTCTGCTGTCAGGCTGGCGCCGTTCATGGCGTTACCGATGATCATACCCGCCAGGGGGATCAGATAGCGAGGGTCGTACCAGGGAGAGTAGCCCACCACCAGCAGGCAGAAATAGAACGTGACGCCGCCGCAGCCGATGACGATTGAACTCCCCATCACCCGGTAAAAATGAGGCATGCGGTTTTTGATCCGGGAGCCAACCACCTGCAGCGAAAAGCCGGTCATGGTCAAAAGAATCAGGATCACCAGCAGCGGTGACCGGACCGCAAAAATCAGGTGCAGCAGATAACCAACCGCCAACAGCTGCACTACCATCCGAACCGATGCCCAGAGCATCTGCCTTTCCTGACCGATCTTCCTGAAACGGGCAAGGCTGACTGACAGCAGGATCAGGCCGTAGGCATAAACAAGCTGCAGCAGATCAAGTGTGACCAGTTTATTACTTTCCATCGTGCCCCCCCTGTTCATCATCCGGCTCTGCCAAAAACTGTTGTAATCCCGGCGAGTGTGGCGTGGCCAAAAGGTCCGCTGTTTTTCCAGCTTCAATGATCAAGCCGTTTTCCAGATAGATCAAATGGTCGGCGATCCTGCCTGTCAGGCGCAGGTCGTGGGTGACAATGATGACGGCAATATGCTCTGAGCGGCAAATCTCCTGCAATGTCGCCCCCAGACTGTCCGTTGTCGGGCGGTCGAGGGCGCTGGTCGGCTCATCCAGCAGCAGCACTTCCGGTCGGCTGATCAGCGCCCGCGCCAGATTCACCCGCTGTTGTTCGCCACCGGAAAGGGTACGGCCATCCCGGCCAAGGTACGCCGGAGAGATCCGGGCCAGAGTGATGCAGCGCTGTATTTCGGCACTGTCCTCGGCAGGGAGCGGTTCCTTGCGATACTTGAACGGCTGCTGCAGGTTCTGCAGCACGGTTCCTTCAAACATGTAGGCTTTCTGCAGCATCATCCCCACCCGGCGGCGCAGCAGCGGCGGGTGGATCTCTTTGATGTCCATCCCGGCGAGGAGAATACGCCCTTGCAGCGGATCTTCCAGCCGATTTATCAAGCGGATCAGCGAGCTTTTTCCGCCACCTGAGGGGCCGATAACCGAAGTCAACTCACCACGCTGGAATGAACAGCAGATATCAGTCAGCATCGGAACAGTCTGCCCCTGCACCCCTTTTCTGACGGTTGATACGCCCTGAAGCTGCAGCAGCGGCACTGTTTCGGATGCAGGGTAGAGAGGTGTCATGACGCAGAAGGAGCAGACGCAGGAATCCAACTGGAAAACAACTTTTTTGCAGATCTGATATTACTAGCGGTCATTTATCTTTTCCTGTTCTCTGACTGACAAATCACCATGACTTTAATCACTTCAAAAGATGAGATATCAATGATGGCGTCATACTTGCCATATCTGCCGGGAAAACACAATTATTTGTGCTCATTGCAGAACTTCATCCGATCACCTGTAACATTTAACCAACCTTTTTCCTTCCTGTAACATTGCTGTAACAATGATCTGTTATAGTCGCTACAGATCAGATACATACCCAAAGGAGGAAATTACCAATGTTCAAGAAGTCAATCCTGACCGCAGCTCTGCTGACGGTCACCGTAGCGGCAGCCCAGGCAGCACCTACCAAAGTCGATGCCAAGATTTCCAATTACAAAGCTGTGTCCGGTGTTGCTGGTAACCTGGGGAGCATCGGCTCCGATACCCTCAATAACCTGATGACTTACTGGGCCGAGGGATTCAAGAAAAAATACCCCAATGTCAACATCCAGATCGAAGGCAAAGGCTCCAGTACAGCTCCTCCTGCTTTGATTGCCGGAACTGCACAGTTGGGCCCGATGTCACGCATGATGAAGCCTACTGAAATTGAGCAGTTTGAAAAGAAATACGGCTACAAGCCGACCAAAATTGGCGTAGCACTTGATTCGCTGGCAATTTACGTCAACAAGGACAACCCGATCAAGAGCCTATCGCTTGACGAAGCGGACGCCATTTTTTCAAAAACTCACAAGCGCGGCCTTGCAGATATCTCCACATGGGGACAACTTGGTGTAACCGGCAAATTGGCTGCAATGCCGATCAGCATCTACGGTCGTAACTCCGCTTCCGGTACATACGGTTATTTCAAGGAGCACACTCTTAAGAACGGTGACTACAAAAACAGTGTCAAGGAGCAGCCAGGTTCCGCTTCAGTTGTTGAAGGTGTCGCCCATGATATCGCCGGTATCGGCTATTCCGGCATCGGCTATGCCACCTCAGGCGTTCGCGCCCTGCCGCTCTCCGACAAGAAAGGTGCACCTGCAGAAGCCGCTAACTACCAGAATGTTCTTTCCGGTAAGTACCCGCTCGCCAGAATGCTCTACATATATGTTGCCAAAAAGCCGGGCGAGCCTATGCCAAAAGTTGTGGAAGAATTCCTTAAATATGCGCTCTCCAAGGAAGGCCAGGAGATCGTCGTGAAGGACGGTTACGATCCGCTGACAGCCAAGATGGTTGCAGAGCAGCTGAAGGACCTCAAATAAGACGTCTTTAAGACCGGGGGGCGAAGCACTTTTACGCTTCGCCCCTGTTGACAATTACACCAAAAGCGGGCGAAGTAAATGGTACGTTAACTTCGCCCCTCCCATCCAGGTTGTGACTACCCATGGCGAAAAATTTTACTGATAAATCCCGGCGCAACGATCGTATCGCCGAAGTGCTGATTCGCATCGGCGGTCTCTTTGTCATTGTGTCGGTTATCGGGATACTGATAATGATCTCCAGGGTGGCGCTACCGCTCTTCTACCCTTCTTCAGCAAAGCTTGTAGCGACGGTGAAGCTGCCAGCCGCCCTTCCGGTCGGAAAAATACTTGCGGTCGGGTCTGAGGAGAACCAGGGTGGAGCTTTCATATTGGACGAAAGCGGAACCTTCCACTTTATAAATGTTGCGGATGGGGCTGTCACCGCCAGTATCAAGGCGCCCACCGTTCCTGCGGGTGCTGTTAACGTCATTTCCGCCGAATACATCGGAAAATCATCATATTGCCTGCTCTGGGATAATGGCGCCATTACATCCGTAACGGTCTCCCTCGCTTCTGCCAAAGATGCCGAAGGCAAGGTTTCTCTCACCCAGGATGTAACTGTTCAGGATAAACCGGCTTTTGCAGCGTCTGCAGGAATTGTGCAGTCATTTGCCCGCAGCAGGGATGAGAAGGGGGCAGTGCGGATTGACCGTTTGACAGGCGACCATCTGCGGGTTACCCGGCAATCGGTGGAAACGGACCTGTCCGGCGATGAAAAACGCACGACAGCAACCGCCGAATTCACAGATCCTCTTCCTGGCCGCATCTCCTGCATTACTACGGATTCCAAAGGACACTTTCTCTATGCCGGCACGGATAACGGCATGCTGTTGCGCTGGGATGTTTCGGAGCCGGGTCAGATACGTCTGCTTGATACTGTTCAGGCGTCCGTAGACCGCAAGGCTGTTACCGCTATTTCCCTTGTTCTGGGTGATGTTTCGATTGCTGTTGGCGACGCCGGTGGCGGACTCTCAACCTGGTTTCCGGTTAAAGCGCCGGGGAGCAGTGAGGATAAAAGACTCACACGTATTCATACCCTGCGCCCAAATGCTGGCGCGGTGGCGCTGATCATCCCCTCGCCGCGCGACAAAACCATCCTTTCACTGGCTGCCTCTGAAATTCATGCCGATCATATGACCTCGGAGCGCAATCTGCTAACCATCAAGAGTTCGGCTCCTGTCACACTTACTGCGCTATCGCCCAAAGGCAACACATTGTCGGCCCTGGACAGCAGCGGTTCGGTATCGGTCTGGAAGATGAATATACCCCATCCCGATATATCATTTGGCACACTGTTCGGCAAAGTCTGGTATGAAGGTTACGACAAGCCTGAATATTCCTGGCAGTCGTCGTCGGCAAGTGATGAATATGAACCCAAAACGAGCCTTGTACCGCTGGTGTTCGGCACCATCAAGGCAACGCTGTTTGCCATGACGTTTGCCGTACCGCTGGCGCTGTTGGCAGCACTCTATACCAGCCAGTTCATGTCTCCCAAGCTGAAGGGACGCGTCAAGCCGGTAGTTGAGATTATGGCCGCCATTCCCTCGGTGGTGATCGGTTTCCTGGCCGGACTCTGGCTGGCTCCGCTGATCGACAAAAGCATTCTGACCGTATTTTTCAGCATCATTATTGTACCGTTCATGTTGCTGGTTACGGTCTTCTTCTGGAAACGGATCAAGACAGCGTCCGTTCTCCAGAGAGTAACCAGAGGGTACGAATTCATCTTCCTGATTCCGGTCGTCATTCTGGGCATCTACATGGCTTTTCTCCTGGGGGGACTGGCTGAGGTGAACCTGTTCGCCGGCGACTTCAAGCAGTGGCTTTACAGTTCGTTAGGCGTCCGTTATGACCAGCGCAACAGTATCATCATCGCCATTGCACTTGGCTTTGCTGTGATGCCGATCATCTTTACCATTGCCGAAGACGCTATTTCCAATGTGCCCAGGAACCTTTCCGCAGCTTCCCTTGCCCTTGGCGCCAGTCGCTGGCAGACAGCCTCGCGGGTGGTTCTCCCCTCGGCGCTGCCGGGCGTGTTCTCGGCGGTTATGATCGGTTTCGGACGTGCTATCGGCGAAACCATGATCGTGCTGATGGCAACCGGTAATACTCCGATTATGAGCTGGAGCCTGTTTAACGGCCTGCGTTCCCTGTCGGCCAATATTGCGGTTGAAATTCCTGAAGCGCCTTTTAACAGCTCACTTTACCGGGTACTGTTCCTTTCGGCAGTACTGTTGTTTATTTTTACCTTTATCATCAACACCGTGGCTGAAGCGCTGCGGCAGAAATTCCGGAAGAAGTACGGAAGATATTAAACCAAAATGCTAATAACACAGAGACACGGCCAAAAGTAGGCGCTTCTAAGCGAGAACACGGAGAAAGGCGAAAACCAAGACTTTTGGTTTAAACCAAATTCTTAAAGAATTTGATCTTGGCTCTCTCTGTGTCCTCTGTGTCTCCGTGTTATACATGTCTTTGTTTGAGAGGCTTATTTAGATGAAAAAATTCTGGAAAACCGGTGAACCGTATGTTTTGGTATCTGGTGCGGCTCTGGCAATCATGCTGGTTATGACCCTTGCACTGGCTGGGGTAATCATGACAAACGGTCTCGGTTACTTCTGGCCGCGAGCACTCGTCAAGCTGGAGCTGAAAGATGGCTCTTTTGCGCTCGGCCAGGTCATGCAGAAGGAAAAAAATCCGATCAGCGGCATCCGTCGCTTTCAGCTGAAAGTCGGCAACCGTGATATTTTTGGTCAGGATTTCCGCTGGGTTGATGAGCAGGATATCGTTTCCCGTACTATGCCGGCCGATGCTGTGCTGCTTGAACGCCGTGAACATGGCAACTATTTTGGTTTTTTACAGGGTGTTACAGCGGACGGGCTAGCTTTGACCGCTGCAGCGCCGTATGAAAAATTGCAACAGGGGCTGAAGCTGGTATCAGCCAAGTTGGACGATACAGACGATATCAAAAAGAAGATGTCGAACCTGAACTATACAGCCGAGAGTCTCAGGCTGAAGCTGCTGAAGCTTGAATACCGCGGCAAAGAAAAGAATGCGGCTGAAATAGGCGAGGTGACCGCCGTTCGTGAAAAAGCTTTGGCCGAATTTACCGCCCTGAACGAGCAGTTCGCCAAGATCCAGGCCGGAATTGGAACGGTAACCGCTCAGTTCACCGATGTTACCGGCGCCGGTAAAGATATTGCCCTGGTTGACATTATCGCCTTGCAGCGCCCTAACAGTATGTCATTTTTAGCCAAGTGCGGGGCTTACTTTGAACGTCTCCGCGAGCTGCTGCTGGATGACCCACGCGAATCCAATACTGAAGGAGGGCTCTTTCCGGCCATCTTCGGCACGGTCATGATGGTAATGCTGATGAGTGTTTTCTCACTCCCTTTCGGCGTGGTAGCCGCCATCTATCTGCGTGAATACGCCAGAGAAGGCTTGATGACCCGCATGGTTCGCATTGCCGTCAACAATCTGGCCGGCGTCCCCTCCATCGTTTACGGCGTTTTCGGTCTCGGTTTCTTTGTCTACGGTATCGGCGGCAGTATTGACTCCCTGTTCTTCCCTGAGCGCCTGCCGACCCCTACTTTCGGCACCGGTGGTATTCTCTGGTCAAGCCTGACTCTGGCGCTCCTGACCGTTCCGGTTGTTATCGTCGCTACCGAGGAGTCGCTTGCGTCAATTCCAAAAGGGATCCGCGAGGGGTCACTGGCGCTTGGTGCTACCAAGTTTCAGACCCTTACCAAGAATCTGCTTCCTATGGCAACTCCCGGCATCATGACCGGCCTGATCCTCTCCATGGCGCGTGCAGCCGGTGAGGTAGCGCCATTGATGATCGTCGGTGTTGTCAAGCTGGCACCGACGCTTCCATTCGATATGAATTTCCCCTTCTTCCATATGGATCGAAAATTCATGCACCTGGGCTTCCATATCTACGATGTCGGTTTTCAGTCACCCAATGTAGAAGCGGCCAAACCGATGGTCTATGTTACTACGATGCTGTTGCTTGCAATAGTCGTCGTCGCCTGCAGTACAGCCATTTATTTGCGTAACCGGATGCGCAGGAAATACACGTCTTCGACGTTTTAACAAATTTATAAGGAATTAACATGCCACAAACCAACGAACAAGCAGTAAATTCAAACATTCTTTCAGTGTCCGGTCTTAACCTTCACTATGGTGAGGCCCATGCTCTCAAGGACGTTAATCTTGATATGGCCCGTCATCAGGTTACTGCTTTTATTGGACCCTCGGGGTGTGGCAAGTCTACGCTGCTGCGCTGTTTTAACCGTATGAATGATCTGGTTGAAAGTGCCAGGATCGAGGGGAGTATCCGCTTTAACGGCGATGAGATTAATGACTCTTCTACCGACGTTATCACGCTGCGGCGCAAAATCGGCATGGTATTTCAACAATCTAATCCCTTCCCAAAATCGATCTACGAGAATATTGTCTATGGTCTGCGCATCGCCGGCGTCAATGACAAGGCAACCCTGGATGAGACGGTTGAGCGCAGCTTGAAAAGCACCGCTATCTGGAACGAGGTCAAGGACCGTTTGAATGATTCTGCCCTTGGTCTTTCCGGGGGACAGGCGCAGCGAATCTGTATTGCCCGTGCGATTGCGGTTAACCCCGAGATCATCCTGATGGATGAACCCTGCTCGGCACTCGATCCTATTTCGACTCTCAAGATAGAAGAGTTGATAGAAGAGCTGAAAAGTAAGTACACTATCGTTATCGTCACCCATAACATGCAGCAGGCAGCCCGGGTGTCGGATGTAACCGCGTTCTTTTATCTCGGCGAATTGATTGAAGCGGGGGGAACCCGCAAGATTTTTACCAACCCGGAGAAAAAGCAGACAGAAGACTACATCACGGGAAGATTCGGTTAGTGAGTTAGAACTTTTTTTCTACGTGTTCTGATAGAAAAAATTCGTACACGGACTATCCAGTTTATTATAGTAAGGAGAAATAATGGAGCACGAACACATCAGCACATCATTCGACATCGAGTTGAATAATTTGAAACAGAGCATTCTGGTCATGGGCGGTAAGGTGGAGTTGATGATTGCCAACTCGGTCAAGTCGCTTGTTGACAGGGACACTCAGTTGGCCGAGCGTACAATCGTATTTGATCATGAAATCAATACGGCCGAGATGTCAATTGACGAACATTGTCTGGAGCTGCTGGCACTGCGCCAACCGGCCGGCCGCGACCTGCGCTTTATCACGATTGCACTCAAGATTGTCACCGACCTCGAACGTATGGGGGATCAGTGTGCCAACATCGCCAAACGTGCCCGTGAACTGAATGAGGAACCACCGCTCAAGCCCTACATCGACATCCCCCGAATGGCCCACTGGACAGAGACCATGGTGAAGGAGGCACTGGACGCCTTCGTGCGCGGTGACGCCGATCTGGCTGTCAAGGTCTGCAAGGACGACAGTTTTGTAGATGACCTCAATACTCAGATCCAGAGAGAACTTCTGACCTTTATGATTGAAGACCCGACGACGATCTCCCGCGCCATGAAGCTCAATTATATCTCAAAATCGCTGGAGCGTGTCGCCGATCACTCTACAAATATTGCCGAGATGGTGATCTTTATGGTCAAGGGGAAGGATATCAGGCATACTATTGCGTAGTAGTGACGCAGTACGTATTGAGAGGCGGATGTTGCCGGAATGTGTTCCTTATGAGCAGAAAATACAGGATTTCATATATCGATGAACTGCACGGCGATCTGGTCGGTATCAATACGCACAACCTTACACTTTAATTCCACAGGCGATAAGAGAATCGTTTTCAAATGTATTATATCACCCTTCTGAATGGTTTCGGGGACAGGGCCGCTCATGCGAACCAATGCTCCGGCAGGAGAAATGTTTTCAAGTGTACATGAGACCTGTTCAGTATTACCGTTCACCATGCCCATAGAGATAAATACGACTCTATCGTCAGTTCTTTTCTTGACCATATCGATGCCACCTTTTAATGCAGCAGGCTAACTGGTTTAAGCCTGTTTCAAAGATCCTTCTCTGGATAGTATTTTCCTGTCCTTCCAGCTGGATCCTCTCCTGCCACGGGGATCGCGCATTTCATCAACGCCGACCATTACCCATCCGTCCGATCGGTGAAAGGCCAATAGAGTTTTTCTCTGCAATAATTCATCAATTTCATCGGTACTGATGGAGTTGGTTGAATTGTTTGTTAATATTGCCGGGACTTTCATCGGCTGTCTCCTTTCCCGGAATGGATTTAACCATCTCTCCGAATCAGTTATTGTTGTAGGAGACCTGGTGGTGCTGCGTCATGCAACCGGGGCCAAGGGCATCAGGAAGCGCCGGTGCATGATATGCAGCACAGGCTACTTCCCCACGACCTTCTTGACCTGGCCGACTTTTCCCTGGAGTTTACCAGCAATTTTTTCACTGACACCTTCAGCTTCCAACACCGGATTATTAATTAGTTTCCCGGCTATCTCCTTAACCTTACCCTTCACTTCGTGGAGCTTCCCTTCAGCCTTGTCCATCGTCCCGGATTTCATGGCAGTTCCTCCTTTTGGTAGAGAACAATATTGCTGTTTTTAACCAGCAAAAAATGTTCCAATTCACAACATATCTAACTAACAGCATTTATTACTGATCTGGATGCCAGAAAGATAGTATGTGTAAGCTTGTTTGACATAATTGTTGAATTTTCTTACAGAGTTCGCGGAGCACTCCGTCCTGCTGCAGCTGCAGCAGGACGGACCGGCTTTTATCGAAGAAGAGTGGGAGGGGGAAAGCCCCAGCGCAGATGATCCGCGCTTGAGCGGTAAAAACGGCTTGTATTTAACTTATCGTTATTTTTGTTCTTCCGCCGGGATCTCCCGGAAGATTACTGTTACTTCTGAGCGGGCTCTGTTAATGGTTCGGTACCCGTTATATCCCGCCAGACTGTGGCGAGGATCGCGAAGAGTACAGGTCCCAGGATTAACCCCAGGATCCCCAGGGCAAACACTCCGCCGATCGCACCAAGTACAATTGCCGTGGTCGGGATATTGCTCTTTGCGCCAATGGCAAGAGGACGTATCGCATTATCGGCTAGCCCCACGAAAAACACACACCAGATAGCCAGAAGTATCGCCTTGAGATAGGCGCCGTTAATGGCGATAAGAGCTGCAAGCGGCACCCAGATAATGGCTGTGCCGACAACCGGTAAGATCGCCGCCAGGGCTGTCAGCGCACCGCATAGGACCGGGGCGGGGACTCCGGCAAAAAAATAGCCGATCCCTGCGGTTGCCCCCTGCACAAGACAGGTTAAGATTGTCCCGACTGTCACGGCTGTAGTTGTGGCACAAATTTCGGAATAATAGTGGTGCGCTTTCTCCTGATTCGGAGCGAACCGGGCGATGGCAACGGACACAATTTTTTCACCATCACGGTATATAAAAAAGAGTATGAACAGCGCCACCGCCAGGGTAAAGAGGAGATCCCAAAGGTTTATTGCGGTATTGGTCGCCAGATCAAGCAGGTATCCCGAAGCGCCGCCTGCCAGTTTTGCGCCGATAGCGGAAAGGTTGATGCCGAATCGCTCTCCCATGCTGATAATCTCGCCGGCAAACGGAAAACGGCTCAGAGTACCCGCCCCGGTCGTTGTAAATGCCAGAACTAGCCGCTCGCCTTCCGCATACCATTCGGCGGCATTTTGGACGACCGTGATGATCACGGCTGCAACCGGCAGTATGAAGCAAACAGTTATCGCTAAAACCATCATTCCGGCAGTGCGGTCGGGGTGCCCAGGGAACTTTCCGGTGAGTCTGTCGTGGTGGGGAAGGGTGGCGATGCCGATGATAAGCGCCCAAGCCAGAGGCTTGGCGATAGGTACTGCCAGCAGTGCAAACAGCCAGACAGCGGCGGCAGTAGCGATGGCAGCCATGATGCTCAGGTATATTTTCTTATCCATTCTAATGCCCTTTTTTGTCTGTATTACTATTTGAATGTGGTGTGCAGTTCGGGCACGGCTTCCCGCATGAGCGACTTCAGGGCATCCTCCAGAACATTTATGGCAAGCATGTCACGATCCTTGATATCGGTCCTAGTGGCTGTCGATTCATACTGAAGGCGTTTGATCTGCTGGCCATTTTTATATAAGTCCACCCCTGCCAACACCCGGCATTTAACTGTAAGATTTGCCAGATCAGTGATCTGTTCGAGCTCAATATCGGTTTTAGTGAGGTCGATCACCCGTTGTGCGGCAGCAGGAGCCTTAGTGGCCGGTATGACGGTGTAGCCGGCCCTCCTGAACTCCATAACGAAGGCTGTCTGAATGATTTCCGCCGGGGAACGGGGGCTGGAAATCTCATCAATATCCTTGTTATCATCATCCTTGACTTTTCCAAGCACCCATTTGACATCCTCTGAATGCGTTTTCCGGTTTTCCGGGATGAGGATATATAGCTCCCCGCTGCCGCCGCTAACGGTAGTGGACGGGTCAAAGAGTGTATTTACATTGCGTGCGTATCGGGCGCAGCCGCTCACAAACAGCAAACTGGCAATTGTGATAAGCATGATAAACGGTGCCGGTTTAAATTTGCTTAAAATTGTTTTCATATCTAGTCTCCTTGTAATTTGCGAATCATGGTTAGCCACTGCCATCTCAACATACCTTAAGTGACGGACAAAATCAAAAAAAGACCCGCTCAAGCGGGTCTTTTTTTAAGTGTGGCCCCCAGCTATTTTCAGCCAGGTAGCATCCATCAGGATTTATCCCGACAAGCGTGACAATTTCCAATCTGCTAATTGAAAAAATATCTGACGCCGACAGTTGTCGAAAGGCTGGTTGGGTCAAAATTTCCTCTGCCGGTTGGGCCGTTGATATCGGCATCCGGGGCAACAAGAAGCTTTGCTTCTGCCGTCAGTGCCAGTTGCTTCGTCAGGAAGTAATCGACACCCGCTTTGGCGTGGACGCCAAACGTATTGTCAACGTCGTTTCCTCCATCAGCATCAGTCATAAGGAAGTCAAGGCCGGCTCCTACGAAGGGAACCAGTTGGGGTTGGCTGAGTGCGAAACGGTACTGCGCCCCCAGAGCGAGATCGATTACGTCGAAATCGCCGATGTTTGAGCCGAATGTGCTGCGGGTTATGTCGGCCTCAACCGCGATGGTATTGTCTACCCCGTAGATAACACCGGCGCCGCCAATAAAACCGTTATCAGTGTCTGTGCTGTTATTGTTGGGACCGAAGTCACCGTCGGCAGGGATCGTGAAACCAATTTTTCCGGTAACGCCTACTCTTCCTTTAATACTATCGGCAAAAGCGCTGCCAGCTGCCAGAGATAATGCAGCCGTTGCACAAACAAGAACAAGAAGTTTTTTCATAATTTTTTTCTCCATATAAATTTTATTGATGCTGTTTTTAAGTTGTGAACTGATAAACCGCCAAGGCTACTTACCCAGAACCTTCTTTACCTGGCCGAGCTTTTGCTGAACGTTGCCGGCGACCTTTTCAACCGTGCCCTTAGCTTTTAGCTTTGGATTGTCGATCAGTTTGCCGGCGGCCTCCTTTATTGTACCCTTCATCTGGTGCATCATTCCTTCTGCTTGGTCCCTGTTTCCTGATTTCATGGTATCCTCCTTTGGATAACAACTCTGGTTTTGCAGAAAGCAATAAAACTGCCCATGTTCTGCCCATTGGTAACACAGCAACTTACGTGCCAGCGATGAAGTGCGGAAACTGATGGTGTAACGCCCTGATTATCCGGGTGAAATAGGAACGAAGAGTGTGCGGGGTGTAGGAGAAGCCATCGGCTTAATCCGTCATTTATGACTAATCTACCATATACGACAGGCCAAACCGATGTTCGCCATTTTTTTACTTATGGGTATGATCTTTCTTCAGCAGTAAAGTATAGAGTTCGATGTAGCTGTCAGCTTCGATCTGCGGCGAAAAATTCGAATGCACAAATTCTCCGGCACGCTTTCCCACTTCTGCGCGTAGAACGGCATCACCCATGAGCCGTGCCACTATCGTTCTGAATTCACTCTCATCACGATACAACCAGCCGGTTTCGTTGTTATGTACCAGCGCGCGGTTTCCCGGAATGTCAGCGGCCAGCACCGGCCGAGCCAGTAACATCGCCTCCAGCAGGCTGTTTGACATCCCCTCATTGTGTGAGCAGTTAAGCACCACATCGGCCCGGGCATATAGGGTTCCCATCTGCCCATAGCCGACCTCACCGATCCAGGAGGCAAATGGAGCCGCAACAAGCATCTCTCGTACAGTGTCGGCATACTCCTGATCGATGACTCCCCCTGCAATCACGAGCAGCAGCTTACTGTTTTCCCGAACCAGAGGTGCCAGGGCCCGCAATGGGAATTCGATGTTCTTTACCGGTCTGAGTGCTGCGGGGAGAAGGAGTATGAAAGCATCTTCAGGAAAGGCAGAGTCTGCATTCTGATTCACAGGCAACGGAACAACCCCTTGATGAATCACGATGGTCCGTCCGGTTGTTTCTGGAAACAATCCGGTCACCTGCGCTGCTGCTGATTCATCGAAACAAACGATGGCCGTGGCCATTGCCATGGAATGATGAATACCGGCACGTTCCCGGAATAGCGGCTCATTTATGTCACTGCCGGTGATTGTCGTGACGCAGGGGATTCCAAAGCCCTCTGCCAGAGTACACGCCATCTCTCCGCAATAGCCGGCATGAAAGGCATGGATTATGTCAGGTACAAAGGAGCGAAGACTACATTCCATCTCCGCAACAGACATTGAATCAGCCGGAAGAATGATTGTTTCTATCCCCGCTGCCCCAAGGGAACTGGTGATACGCCTGACTGTGATGATGTTGCCGCGTATTGGGCCGCAGGAATAGGGAGATATGATAGCGATACGCATAGAGCCTTTATTTCAGGTTAATATAGTTGCAGGATATTTTGTCGGGATTATTATCTCGGTATGTGCGGTCATTACTAACAAGGGAGTGGTCCGTATGTCAAACTAAACGGCAGGCTGCCACCAGCCGTGGTAACTGAACGGCGCATGGTGGCGGAGATGAACCCTCGCCAGCGGTCCGTCGGCCAGATGCTCAGCGTCCATTACCGCCAGGAAACTCTTTCTGGTGCGGCTGTCATAGACCAGACTCAATATCCATCCCGGCTCCTGGGCTGATTCCGGCGCATAGATGGCCCCGGGCCTGGGAACGAACACCGGTTCGCTGCAGTAGTTCCCCGCGCCGAAATCACAGCTCGTTGTCCTTCCGCTTTCCATATCCACGCTCACCAGGTGTGACCAGAAAAATTCTCCCGGCCGCGTTTTGCCAAGATAGGCGAAGCGGTAGCAGCTGCAGCGGTGTTGTTCGTTTATCCGCGGCCATTCATAGCTCCCCCTGTCGAGCAGCTCTTCCCGTGCGGTCCGGCTGGTGGGATTGATCCGGTAGCGCCGCAGTTCGCCGGGAAAGGCAAAATTGCCGGGTCGACCGGCCATGACGGCCGAGATAACAGGGTCCGGGCCGACGAAATGATCCGGATTGCTGTAGCCGACGAAGTCTGCAATAATCTCTCCGCCGACTTCAAAGGCATTGACCGAGTGCCACATGAAGCGGGCCTCCGTGGTGATGAAAACCGGTTCTCCGCTTCCGTCACGCGGCAGGACCACCAGCAGATTCCCCTTCTCGGGCTTCCAGCGGAGCGAATCAGCAATGCTGCGCAAGCCGAACAGGAACCCCCAAAACTTGATTTCCACCGGGTGCAGGCTGACGATCAGGTGCCGCTCCGAGACGAACCAATCGTGCAGGTATGCGTAGCGAGGCATAGGAATAGCGCGATGCAGCTTGAGTTTACCGTCGGGAGAAAAAATCGTGAAATGCAGGGCTGGGTTGGGGCCGTAGCGCACCCCGAAGTGCAGCCATTCGCCGTTATGGGGGTCTAGTTTGGGGTGGGCGGAGTAGATGGTAAAGCCTTCCGCAAGCCCAAGTCGGCTCTGCCCGACTGTCTCCAGAGTGACCGGATCGAGTTCGAACGGCAGGTTCGATTCATCGAAGGCATAGAGTCTGCCGTTCCAGGTATAGACCGAGATACCGGCCTGACTGAGGAGCCTGTCGCCCGGCCAGAAATTAGCCACCAAGCCGCCCGGCGCCTGGGTACTCCAGGTTGGGTAGATGAAGGCTCCGGCTGCCGTTTCTTCGACGTATTTAGGGGTGCGGACAAATCGATTCCGGTACTGCACCCCCTCTCCGTGGAAACGGAACGACTGCACCATGCCGTCGCCATCCAACAAGGTCCGCTTGCGCAGACCGTCGCGGTCAAACAGGCCGGGACCGTTGCGATAGAGTGTCCCGCGCAGGCCCTCCGGCAGACGCCCTTCCAGCCTGGCCTCGTAGATATGTTCTTCACGGAGGGAGGTGGCAAGGCCGAGCCACGGTCGATCCGGGGAGCCAAAATCGGTGAGGGAGTCCCTTCGTAAGGGAGGACTGGCAGCGCATCCGGGCATGGCCAGTGAAAGCAGCGCCCCACCGGCAAGATGCAGAAAATCACGGCGCCGGATCATTAGATGTACACGCCTGTGTGGTCTGCAGTATATGCTGCCATCAGGCCATTCCCTTTCGCCACGTGAAAGCCTTTTTCTGCGACAGGAGCACGTCATCGGAGGGGTTAAATTTGCGTACCAACTCATCCATCTGGATATCATAGACCCTTTCCGGTACCGACAGGGTCCCGGGTCTACAAAAAGCTGGAGATGATGATAGGATTCGATGTTTTTCTCCCAGACAATATTGTGCCCGGCAGTTGCCCGAATTCTGCAATCTTGTATGGCTTCGCGATCGCGCCATTGGACTGAAACTCCTTACCTGATAATACAAGGGAATAATATGGATAGGAAAAATCAGGTTGAATTACAAACTGATTGAGTCAAGCATACCGGTTTCTCTGACTCTGTCAAACATTTTGGTGAAAGGTTTTTGAAACGAACCTGATCTTAAAAAGCGAAATATTTTGACGGTAGCTTGCAAGGGGTAGTAAACTACTACCGTAGATTCAGAAAAATCAGGCAGAGAACTGTCTGATTTTTCATTTCCCGTAAAAATGGACCAGAATGTGTCTGTGATCAGAAAAATATCCATATCCGGGACGATAGCAGTTACTTTGCTCATCTTAGCCGCGTGCTCACCACTGGTGAATCACCCTGGCAAACAGGTAATGGATTCAAAAATTGAAAAAAAACATTTTGTCGCCGTTGACGGGGC
>JAFLLC010000139.1 GCA_019162745.1 Deltaproteobacteria bacterium
GCACGCTCCTTGTCTCCCTGCACAAAGCTCAGGTATCCTGCCCGCAGTTGTTCAAACGTTGTCATTTTTTCATTCATAACTTGTTTCTGTAATTAGGCCAGATGTGTTGTAACACGCTGCCGCGCTATCTTCTCGGTTTTGTCTTTAGATTCAAATCCCGAAATACGTTCAGGCATCGTAACAACTGATCTCGTAATTTTATTTTTTTTGTGCTCATCGGATGGCCTTGTGTCATGAAAAGACGCAAAACATTAATATGCGTCTATTGATAATATCTTCTTTTTCACACCCTGATGCAGGACTAAAGATTATTAAACCTGCCTTATTCTATTCGACTCCTAAGGTTTTCACCCAGGGCGGTCAGCCATTCCTGGGTTGGTGGGGCAAAGGGGATAAATTTCTCAAGCTTGACGGATTCCTCTTCTTCCCAAAACAGGGCACGATGCGGGGCTAGTTTGGCGGCGTCATTTTCATCCACCAAGTTCCGTGAATCGTCTTTGCTCATGTTCAAGACAATTCGCATGCCAAACTCGCGTAGCAAGTTACGGTCAACCACCTTGTTTAGCGCGATGTAAGAATCCCACCAGCCGATCATATGCACCCCAACTGCTGGCCCCTCACGTAAGATTTTTGCAAACATGGTGCCCGTTCCAGCCGATTTGACAGCGACAGGGCTGGTGGGGGTTTGCGGGACCTGTTCAGGGATTCGTGCGGTTGGCTCATAGGTTCGCGAAGCCGAGTCTGGTAACAGGTCACGGCTTCGCTGGAGGCCAAAGCCAATAATGAAGATCTCCGGGTTACCGACACTCTTTGCGGCGAGTCTTTGGTCAATAATGGCTGCCACCTCATGGATCATCTCTGGAATTTCACGGGTTTTTCCTATATCAATACGGTATGAGCTCAGGGCCTCTTCAATCTGCACCGGCAAATCGACATAGGGGCTCTCAAAATGATTCAGGTTCCAGAGCAGAAAGCGCAGGTCGCTTGCCGGCCGCTGAGCTGCTAGATCGCAGACGATGGCGGTCAGGATACCGACCACCGCCTTCTCATCACGGCCAACGACCAGTAGGTTGCGGCCGGCTTGGTGGAAAAAACGACCGGAGGTGGGAGCCTTGATAGCAACCGGCAGGCCTAAGTGGACGTCAATGCCCCGCGACTTGACCGGCCAGGTTGGTAAGGCCAAAAGTTCACGCCAGTAAGTGCTATCCTCGATATTAGCTTCCTCGCCGCCTTCGAAAATCACCACATCCCTGTTCGGGTGCTTCAGCTTGAAATCGTGCAACCGGCTGTCTCTTTCGTCCCCGGGCAGGTAGGGGGCCTGAAACCGGGGGTTGTTATGCGGCAGGCCATTGGTCGAGTTGTAAAAAGCCTCACCCGTTCGCTCCAAAAGGGTGTAGGCTTCTTTATTGCCAATCATCGACACGGAGTCTTGTTCGGTGCTGGCCTTAAGTGCGATCCGCACCGCTATCTGAGTCATGAGGCCTGACGGAATGGACTTGCTCCGTTGCAATGTCTGAGTGGCGAGCATCATGTGAATGCCGACGTTTCGGCCCAGGCTAGCCAGACTATCCAGATAGAACTTGGCCTGATCGCTGATCCAATCACTACCCTGATCGGACGCTTCAAAAAAAATCTGGAACTCGTCAACCAAGAGGAGTATACGCGGCATTTTTTTACCGGTTTTGGTGCGGTAATCGACAATATTTGAACAGTTTTTTATCTCAATAAAAAGCGCATTGCGTGCAGCCATTTTGTCGTACAAGGCCTTCAAGCAACTCAGGCCGAACTCACGGTCGCTCTTAATGGCGATGACGCGGGCATGTGGAAGGGCGCCCAAGCCATCATCGGTTGGGGCGTAGGCCTTAAACTCAACGCCTTCCTTGAAATCAATAAGGTACAGCTCCAGTTCATCGGGTGAGTAGAATGTGGCCAGGCTGCAGATTATGATGTGCAATAGGTTGCTCTTGCCAGTGCCGGTCTGGCCGGTCAACAGGACATGATGGGCAGAGTCCTGACCCAGTTCGAGAAATTGTTGGCACTGGGCCCCGGTTTGGCCAATGGGAACCCTTAGGCCAAACTGGGTTGTCTGGGGTGCCTTCTCATCCCAGAGGAGATGGAACTCCGGCTTAGGCACTATCTTGGAAAACGGAAGGGGATTCCGTCTTACTAATCTTGCCCGTTGCCATATAGTCTGGGTGATCTGCTCGGTTTCTTTCAGGGGAGGTGGCCCTTCAACAGTCAGGACTGCCTGCTGAAAATCTGGATCCTCCCAGATAAAGCGATCATTCTCCCAACGGAGGATGGTTGCTTTACACTCAAGATCACCGGGGTTAAAACCATGGAGCGGCTTCTGATCCATGTCCCAGGTAATCAAGGTATAAACACCACACCTTGGACCGTTGTCTGCGATGCTCACTAACCGATTAGCCGTCTGATCGTTAAAATTAATTGGGAAATTGACCACCGCCAATAACTTGAAAGCCACCTTCTCCGATTCGCCAGCCTCGCGATTATAATCCTCAATGCTATTAATTTCGCTGCGATTCAGGTATTTCTGGATCACCCTCTCTTGATGGACTGACATTTCGGCCAAACGTTTGTCGATATCCGCAGAATCCACCCAAACCTTGCTGCCCACCATCTGCTGTATGAACTGTTCGGCGCTGAGGGTGTTGCCATGCCGAGTGTCGGCCACCTGCAACTTATCTTCATGGGGTAAGAGAACGGCGAGGTTGTTACCGAGGCCGACAGGATCAATGAGCATCAGACGGAGCTCGGACGGGGGCGAGAAGTAGAGAAGCCGTAGAATTATGTTCTGTAGGGCCTGCACCGCCTTGGCTTTGGCCTCGGTCCCGGCCGCTTTAATGATGATGTTTTTTCCTCCAAGAAACGGAAGCAGGGCAGGGAACTCCAAAGGGGAAGATGCACCCTGAACGGACAGTGTGCCAAAACGCACAGCCTCTGCCATGGTCTCTGGTCGAACATACGGCGAGGTTAGGATCTCGTTCCAGGGTTTGCAGATATTGCCCAATCTGGCCTCGACATCGACAAGCATGTTATGGACATTGGCCACGGCCGCATCATATTTGCCTTGGATAGTGGCCATTGCCTTGGTCGACTCATCTTGGATCTCCTGAACGCGCTGATTGAGGGTTGTGTCAATGGCCAGTAATTCCTGTATAGCTTTACTTCTTATTTCATCAACACGCTGAAACTGTTCTTCATTGATATGATCCTTGGCGACATTGGATTCCTTGTGTAATTCGTCAAGTAGCTGTTTGAGTTCGACCTCGATCATTGCCTGTTGTCTACTGGCCGCTGCTTCCTCTTCTTGCAGTGTCGTATTGATCTGGCCGAGCAATCTCTGATAATAAACTTCGGCATTCACTGAGGCCAAGGCAACTTCAGCAGCTGATTTTTCTATCTGAAGTAAATGCTTTTTTTTCTTGCTGGTAAACATTGTATAGGGACTCCTTGATTGTTAGACGATTTTACTACGAACTGTTTCTAACACTTCTCTCAAACGGTGCAGTTCTTCGATGATTTTTTTGAATTCAGACTCCATCGTCTGCCAATAGTCACGTTCGAATTCGTCTCGTTTGGTGTCCAGCCAATAGCCATTGGTTATTTGCCACTGGCCATTCAACATAGACCAATATTCATCAAGGTGATTCTGTAACCCAGTTAAATCACTCATTGTATCTCCTCCATGGTTAGGAATGCTTCGAAACGCTATCCGGCGTAGTCAGGGCTAGGAAGTGGCGCAGCGCCTCAATCTTGGCCTGCAGAAAAAATCGAGCGCCATCCATGTGGTCGGTAGCCATGGCTTGGAAGTTCCTGGCCCGGAGGGAGAAGTCCTCGGCAGCCTGGCGCAGATGATAGGCGCAGTTGGCTACTTTCTGCTGCTTTTCTATATCTTCTCTTAAAGAGCGGTCGGCATTATTCACTGCATAGGAATAGTCGCTACAGTCAGGGTAAACCCATTCCCCATCATCGTCTTCATAGCCTGACTGTTCGCAGTTATTTAAGCGCCAAATACAATCCTCGAGGAGTGATTCGCTCTGAGAGACCTGATAGTTAGCATCTTGTTCCTTTTCTGCAATCCAATCCAGCCAGAACGACAATTCATAACTAGCAGCAGTGATAATCTCTTTTGCCGAAGTTTGTACGCGATGAAGAGTGTTTGCCATATCCTCCAAAGCGTAAATCGAGCGGACATCGACTTTTTCCGACATATGACCTCCTGATCAATAATGATGTGTCAGTAATAAAGGCCGATTATTTTAAGAAACGGCCATATTAAACTCTTGGCGTGTTCATCAATATGGAACTCTGATGTCGCCATAGTTTTCCAGAGCCTCAGCTTTTTGGCGAAGGAAACGACTATAATTATCTGCATTCTGCAAGAAGGCATTCAGCGAGCGCGCCGTCTGCTCGAAAGCATCTTTGAAGTCCGAATAGTGCTGATCCCGCCAAGAATCTCCCAAGTATGAAAGTCGGGAATTCAGGTCACTCATTAGAGCAACGAGATGATTATTGGCGCTGTCGAGTGTAGCGGCAAAATCACGCATGGTTTCCGGGCTGGCAATAACTTGACTGCTCATAATGAACTCCTTTGGTAATGGTTTAATAAATGATTTATGATTAATTTTAGAAAACAAGTGTTTAAAGAAAAGTTCACTTTGCAGTCTTACGTTCGTTCTGCTGAGGTTGGATTGGTTGGGGCCTAGACGAATGTTGTTCCAATGTGGGACGAAAACGAACGGATTGGGCTGGTGACAGGGTAGAGATAGCCTTGAGGCCCATTGGCGCAAAAAGGAGAAAAAAGAACACTATCACAACTAGAAAAAATTGGATATCAGGCCGACGGAAGACTGGGGCCTCATGGCTAATGAAGTATAGAATGGATCCCAGTATAAAGCCTGATGCCGCCCAACAGAGATATGGAGGGTACAAGGCTCCCATGGAGAAGAACGTATCGCATAAGGCCAAGAAATTGGCAAGAATGAAATTGAGGGCTATGAGAACAAAAGCAAAAAACATACAGATAAGGTAGATAACTCCTATGATTAGCCCTATACCAAGTATTGCCTGCATGGAATTATTTACCTCAAAAAGAATAGAATATATTTATTGAACATTTGAGTATTCATATGAAGGTATAAAACGCCAATTCTGTAAGTGATCACACACCAATTAACGCCAATCTCCCATTATCACGAACGGCGCCCAGTAGAAAGGGTGGGCGTATTCTTCTCGGGCCTTAACGGCCTGCATGGCCAGTTGCAGACCCCGGGTCTTTGCCTGCCTGTTTCGGGCGTAGTGCCAGTAAAAATTTTCCATAAGTTCGCAGGTGCTGGCATCGGCCACCTGCCAGAGGCTTAGCATGGTCGCTGCTGCGCCCGCATGGAGGATACTCCGGCTCAGGCCTATCAACTCATCAGCCTGTGTAAATTCACTTAACCCCGACTCGCAGGCACTCAGAGTGACCAGAGAACTATCGAGCTGCGCTCCGAAAAGGTCGCCGACAAAGGTCTGACGATCCTGTGCAGGACCAGGGGGCAGGTCGAGACCAGAAAGAAGAGGTTGGCTGTCGTTGAAAAAACCATGGCAGGCAAGATGGATCACATCGAAGGCTTCGCCGCTCGCACTTCGTGAAAAATAGGCATCCTGGCCCTGGTAAACTGATGATTCACCTTGACCGAAGGCAGCAGCGACCCGCACGGCCTCCTCGTCAACATGAGGCAGAGTTTCACTGCCTCGGCTAAGTATAAGGGCCCGGTCACGACCGGTCTTTAATTTTTGTCGGCACTCTCTGAGGATGGAGGCGGACGGGCAGTAGCCCACCTCGAGCTGATCGCAGAGGTATTGACCGGTGGTATTATCCAACAGGGCATGGAATGGAAAGAAGTGCCAAAAGAGGTGCGGCGAGATGATGATTCGTCGGAAGCAGGACAGCTCAGCCCTGATCGGCCTGATCAGGGTATCAAAGAGGTGAGCCAGTGGCTGCCGGACTAGGCGCTTAACGTCATGAGAATGAACCGGCAGGTGACGGGTATTGAGGATGCCGCGCAATAGCCCAGAGACTATAGTCGCCGCTGCGTCCCCGTCAATCGCAACTTCCGAGACCTTGGTCGTGCCGTTTCGGCCAAAGAGAAAGAGATGGAGGGTTGATTCGGTCTGATAGAGGGAAAGGGTGCCAGTCTCGTCATCCAGATGTTCTTTGGTTTCAGTAACAGTGGCCGAGGTCACTCGCAGAAACGAGAGCGTTTCTGTGTCGAATTTTGCCAGCTCAGCAAAGGCTGCCGACACCTCGGCTTCGACTGTGGCCAGACGTTCCAGGAAAGGCATGGTAGCTCGTGTTCCACGCTCCTGGCCTTCACTACCCGGAAAATCACCCCCGGTTTCGGGATCATGAAAGGATTCCAGGGCGCTGTGAATTTCTCCTGCCTCATCAAGTAGGGCGGATAGACGTTGCCAGGACTTCGATCCCGAATCTTTGCAGCCCGCAAGGTAAGCGGTAAAAGGGGCATGTAGAAGATCGAGCAGGGCGCGGGACTTGTTTCGTTCCACATACTCGAAGGCCTCGTCCACCTTATTCAGGGCAAGCAGGGCCTGGATCATGAAGGCGTAAGGCGTTGACGTGGAGCTGGCATATACAATCCGGTGCGAGTCCTTGCGGAAACGGTTACGAATCTTTTCAAGAATTTCTATGCCCTGGCGGCAGGAATCAATAGCCCCAGTCAAATCAGCAAGATACTCCTTTTGAATCATGGCCAGGATCAGCAACGCATCGGCCTGGCACGAGAAGGCGCCAATGGTCTTTTGGATTTCGACTAACCTTGTGAATGACTCCACCGCCGACTCAATATCGTCTTTGGCCAGGGAGAGCCAGCCAGAGGCATCGAGAATATGGGCCGCCATTGACAAGTCATCGGTGGCCTTGGTGAGTTCTGACACCCGGCCGAGTAACCGTTCAACCTCGTCATAGTCGCAGTCTGGCTGGTCAAGAAAACTGCGGGCATAATTGGCCAGCAGCACTGCCTCCCAGTAGGAATCTGAAGTCTTTTGGGCGACCTGGATACCTTCCCGGAAGGTGGCTATGGCAGATTCAAGCATGCCAGCTTCCATCTGCCTGATTCCGAGTGTATTAAGACTTGTGGCCAAGCCGTTGTTATTCTTCGAAGTCCTGGCAATTTCGACAGCCTCTTCCGCCCATCCCATGGCCTCTTCGTCCTGGCCGATACCAGCGTAAATCCTGCTCAGAGTTGATAAAACATGGCTTTGGATCTGCCAGCGATCATCTTGGCCGTGCAATAACTCAGCCGCCTTTTGGCAACAGGAGAGCCCCTGTTCATAATCCCCCGCCTCACAATAATAGCCTCCCAAGCCGAGGATGCTCTTAACCAGAGTGTCCAGGTCAGCCACTTCTTCAGATAGGCGCAGCGCCTCCAAGTGATGACACTTGGAGGGTTCAGGGTTGCCAAGGCACCATTCGATGTTGGCCAGCATATTGTGAAAAAGAGCTACAGTTCGCCGGTTGGAAAGACCACAGGCATTATCGAGGTGGGGTGAACCCGAGTTCGGCGTCATGGAATAGATAGCGATACTCTGTTCGAACTTTTCCCGAGCTTCGGCAAAGCGGCCATGCCTAAAGAGGGAAAGGGCTTGGGAAGGAACTTGCTCGGCTGACGTGAGTAAGGAATGGATGACAGATTGTTGAGCAGGAGGCAACAGCTTGATCAGATTTTCTAAAATTGAAGGATTGGCCAGGAGGCCCTTCACCAGATCAGCCTCGTTGTCAGGAAAATCTTCAATGAAGCTGTTAAACAGTTTATCCCGAGAAAGAATTTCCTGGGCGTCGGGTGAGGGGTCTGGGCTCAATTGTTTCCCTGTCAGATCTGCTAGTTGTTACGATTCGATTAAGCTTCAACTCTCAATGGTGATTTCCAAATTAATTAAGCCTTCTGATGAAATAATTTCGACAGAATATTCTGCAGGGCCTTTAAGCTTAAAAGCTGTCTTACCCTCATGATCAGTATAAATGATGTACTTCTGTTCGCCAGATATCACGATTTTTATACCGGACAGGAAAATTCCCAAATTGTTATGGTAGACAGAAATAGCAATGCTGGTTTCGCCAAGAACAATTAGCGGAGCAAACGAAATTTCTATAGAAAAAGGAGGCGTAAGAAAATCATTCACTATTGTGATGGGTTTAGCTGCCTGCTTATTATTCTCGGCTGCACCTCGAAGCGGCAAGGGTTGATGATGACCGATGACTGCACCTGAACAACTGATTAACGAGATGGTTTCTTCAACAAATTTCAGAAGGATCTTAAATACATTTTCTTTTTTCAATGGGATGTTTTGTTCTGTTGCCTGAGGACCTTTAACTTCCAACAGCATGCGTTCAAATTCCGGAGTTACCCAACTAGCTGAGAAGGGTTTATCAGCTAGATCAACATCAGGCTCTGCTTCGGGATCAAAGGGCTGATTAATAATGGCCCGCTCAAGTGCATGCTCCTCCCAAAGCAGACGGCATTTTGGGCACATCGCGATATGAGCACGCTGCAAGGGTGATAAGGCGAGGATAATCTCGGTTTCGAAATCAATGCATTTCATAAGACTTTTGCTTTGTCGGAGCATGCGGATATCCAGAAGACACTAAGGTGCGACAGGATATCCAATGATTTTTATAATTAAGACGCTGTTGAGTCATTTTTTTTGTTTTTAATCCCGAAACCTTTTTGATTCAGATAGCTTCGCAGTTGAATCATTCCAGAATGAATCCACGCAGCGGCTTGGGCATAAGAAACAGATGCACCTAGTTCATCACTCAACTGCCGGGCAAGTTCAGAGTTATTTTTAATATCGATTACCCCCAGCTTCATTTTCAGTGACAATTCCACCGCCCGACGATGTCGAGCATCTTGCACCGAAGCCTCAGACAACACAGTTTGCCATATTTCTTGTTGTAAAAGAACATCTTCCGGATTCGCCGAGGCTGAAGTCATATTAGAAGGCTGTTCTGCAATTATTTGATCCCAACTCAGTACATCATCTTCAATCCAATGTTCCCGCAGAATACTGCGCAGATAATTCACAATGATAACCTTGAGGAGACCATAAAATTTTTCCGGATCATCAAGATGCAGCCCCCCCATCCTGATTTTTCTCAGGATATGCTCCATAATAGAGCGCACCTGATCTTCAACAGTTCCTCCTCCACGCTGGAGAATCTTAAAAGTTCGAGGATTCCCTTTGAGTCGTACCCAGATCAAATCACCAAGATGCTGCCAAGCTTCAAAATCGTTCATCCGTAACAGACGCCGGTAGTGATCACCTGGAGATATCTTGGCCCACAATAGTTTTGAGTTAACAGGAAAAGGCCTACCGTCAGTCTGACAATCATCAGTCGCTGATGTATTTATATCCTCTTCGAGTTCGTCGTTTATTTTTTCTTCACACATACTATCCCCTGCATATTCAGAGGTCGGTAAAACTCAATAAAAATCATGGGATCAATTGTGAAAATCCGTGGTTTTTGTATGCACCTGGCGGATAGCTCCAACCTTCCCTTTCTGTCGCAATAACGTGGCAACTTAAGGCAAAATCAACAAGCCCAAAATATTCCTACAGTAGTTTACGATTTCAATCAAAAGAAAAAAAATATTTTGCGTCATAATTTTCACACATCTGCAATAAATCGCTGAAACTAATTTTTTTGAAATCATTTTAGGAGAATAATGATGATGGAAGGGCATGAAATTGATAAATGGCAACAACCTGATATAGCTGATTTTGTGAGACAATTAGTCGATAAATGGGGGCCTGAGCCCCATGAATATGGGAAACTGACCAATTTGTTTGATGTGTTGGATGCTCAAAGAAAGTCCGGATTATTACATCAAGACAAACTTTCTGTACTCTGGGAGATGTTTGGTGAGGCGATGACTCCTAAAACCATGCAGGGGTTTGTGGCCAGAAAGCCACACGGCTATGCAGGGGACTATGAGGTTATAGACAAAATATATACTCAGAAAGTTTCGCATGATATCAGATTCTCAAAATGGGACTTCTTCTTTCAGGGCACAAGCGCTTGTCGAGCGGTTCGTAATCGTAAACAGTATTTCATCGAGTTGTTGGCTGAGACAGTTCAAAAAAATGAAAATACCAAAATCCTGAATGTTGGGAGCGGACCGGGAAGGGATGTGTATGATTTCTTCTGTCTGTATCCCGAGGCCATTGTCAGTATTGACTGTATTGATCTGGATGTGAATGCCATTGCCTTTTCCGATACACTTTGCCAGGACTATAAAGACCGTATTTCTTTCTCTAATCGTAATATCTTTCGCTTCAGAACAATGAAAAGATACGACCTGGTATGGTCTGCCGGGTTATTTGATTATCTGGATGATCGGTTGTTCAAACATCTACTCACCCATTTATACAGTTTAGTGGCGGGGAATGGACAACTTGTGATTGGGAATTTCAGTGAAGCAAATCCAAGTCGTGCGTATATGGAATTTGGTGAATGGCTACTACTCCATCGGAAATCGGAAAAGTTAAAAGCTTTAGCTGAAGAATGTGGCATTGATCCAAACATGATCAAGGTCGGTAGCGAACCTGAAGGGGTAAATCTTTTTCTCCATGTGGAGAAGTCGTGAGATCAAGAAATCCATGAGATTGAGAGGAAAAGGCAAATAAGGAGCATATTTAATGCCCTCTAATGAACTAACAATCCAAAAAAAACAAAAAAATCTTTATCGAGCGTCTTAAAAAATGAACAAGAACTGATTGAAGAAAATGAACCATAATCTCAAAGGAGAAACCGATGAAAAAAACAATGTTTTTTGTACTTTTGCTAGTTGCTGTTGTTGCACATGAAGCCTTGGCCAACATGAATCTATCTTCAACACTTTATAAGGCAATCCCGAGCATTGAGTATCCAAACAACGAGCGTAATGTGAGGTTGGAGGTTGTTACCAAGGTTGATTATCAGTCTGGTAATAGGAAATCAGATGATTTCGACCAGGCTCGGAAAATTCATGAGATTCTTGTTCAGGAGTACGCGAAGGCGGGATGGAAGGAAGATGATTTGGCGATGAGTGATATAGACGGCGGAAAGGTTGACCTGGTCATTGAGGAAGGAATGAATCTGCGTTTTGAAAATACCCTGCGCATAAAAGCTTTTGTCTATCAATGCGGGGACTTTCCAATGCAGAAATATCGAGGAGGGGATGTCCGGGCGTTCTTTAGCAAGGACGTAGTCAAAAAATCTGAAGAATGTATCACTCAAAATAACGGGTTACAGTGGCCTGGATGGCCTTATTGATATGTTTTTGTCGTATGCAAATTTAAAACAATTGCAACAAAAACATCACTTCCAATAGGAAATCAAATCGATGAAAGAAGAACCCATGGGATTGGAAAACCGCTTCGAAGTGGAGGACAATTTTTCTTTGAAAAGTGCCCAGGAAGAGCAATTCGTGCTCAGTATGGTCATAGAACTATCCAGCCGTTTTGGCCTGAGGCAAGCGCACGATGTGGCCACAGTTCTCAAAGTATCCGATGACGAGGCAAAAGATTTACTTATTCTTGCCGCGGCCAAAACTTGATCTGTTTGACTGCCATGAAATTTTAAAAATCCATCCTGGACCATTTAGTCAAAATCTTTGAAGATTTTTTAGAATTTAAGGCTGATGCAAACTTTGAGATTGGTTAGCTTTCCCTGCATCGTCCCCAGGCTGCTATAAAACATAACTGGAAGCCAAATTAGAAAACTAGGAGCGATTATGCAACAGCCATTAATTTTTCCTGCCATTCGTTATTTCCAAAAACCAGAAGAAACAACTGTCAGGGCTCTAGCAGGTATCAAGATTATTTCCATTCTCTCTCCCGCATTGCGAGTACAGGGCAATCCCGGGAAAGATTCGCCTGAGCAGGGAATCAAGGCCGCCCATTTGAATCTGTTGCAGGCCATTGCAGCTTGGTCATCTAAGACATGGCTGAGCCTGAATATTGTCTCTAGTCCGCAAAGAGGTTTCCCTCTGAGTGGAAAAATCGAAGTCTCCATCCTCCTAGCCGTCGAAAACAAAGATTGGGAGAGTGCCGCAGCTGAGCTTTTGAATCGTCATGCGATGCTCCTCTCTATCCTGAAATCCTATCTTCCAGCTGTAGAGTTTGAATCGATCATAAATGAAACAGAACTTGCTGGCATAGAAACGCCGTTTATCCCTACCGCTGTGGTAAGCATTGTGCATCAACGACAACACTTCGCTATGAATACAGATCACAAAGAAACTAACAGCAACAGTAACACAAGGATTGGCTTTCTTGCACCATTCCAAACTAATAATACAAGAGAAGAGAAAACTATTGATCATGTCTTACCGTGGGCACTTGCTTTGTCGAGGGATATCTCTGAGTGTTGTGAACTCATGCTGTGGTATCAAGCGCCTGTTTGGCTTCAGGTGAGGTTAAATCCATGCAGGGGCACTGACACAATTCATTGGCAGCCATTACATGACACTATTACCCAATGCGAAGACATTCTTGGCGGAAAGATACAGGCTAGTGGGCTTTTGGTACTGCAAGCAAAGGGATTGCGGAATGTTCTTACACGCCGACTACAAGAACTGCAGGAACCTGCTTACCGGGCTGGGGTTTTTCTGGCTTCCACGGCTCCGTTAGACCCAGCAATTATCGCTTCAATGCAGCATGCTCTCGTGCCGGCCATGGTGTCAGAAGACCCTGAAGACTTCTTTCAGGGAAGCTCAGCCATCATGGATGTTGCAATCTCTGACTTTGCTGATCCTCGTTATTTCCCCGACGAGGATTTATACACCCCGGCAGAAGTTGCCTGCGCCTTTCGCCTCCCTCATCCGCAGTACAGCCATTGTCCGGGCCTGCCCATAAGGGAGTACCGAACTGCACTTGCTAATCCGCAAACAATCAAGAGTGGGCAACAGGAATATCTCCAGTTGGGTAATAATTGTCATCGCGGTTTTAGCCATGATATAAGAATTTCGGATGACGACCGAATGCGTCATACGTGTATTCTTGGACAGACTGGTACAGGAAAGAGCACACTTCTTGAGAATATGTTGATTCAAGACATTGAGGCAGGGAAGGGGTGTTGTCTACTCGACCCACACGGGGACCTGGTGCAGGCAGTCTTGAATCGCTATCCCATGTGGCGACGCGATGACCTGGTTCTCGTGGATTTTCAGGATCCCGAATCAATCATTCCTATGAATTTGATCCATTGGAATTTCGAGGAAGATCGAGACATGATCATCGATGACCTTTACAATTGGATGGACATGACATACGACATGAAGACAACTGGTGGTCCTATTTTTGAGCAATATTTTCGTGCTTTTATGCGGGTTTTGATGGGAGAAATCTCAAACGGTTTTTTTGTTCCTACCATTACGGATTTTTGTCGGATTTTCATGGATAAGAAATTCCGAGATTTCTGTATGAATGAAATTAAAGACCCAAATGTACTTGCTATGATCAAGCAGGCCAAGGATGCGACTGGAGATGCTGCGATGACATCAGTTGCTCCTTATGTGACGAGTAAATTGAACAGATTTGAACTGGACACTAATTTGAGATTAATAACCGGACAGGAACAGATGAGGTTAAACTTCAAGGAAATAATGGACACGGGTAAGGTGATGCTGGTCAATCTGGGACGTGGCAAGTTTGGTGAAACTATAAGTGGTCTTCTTGCTTCGCAGATTGTTGGCAGGTTTAGAACCGAGGCTATGCGCCGCATTGAAACTCGCGTGGAAGCTCGACGGGACTTTTTTTTGTATGTTGATGAATTCCAAAATATCGCCTCTGATAGTTTTATGTCGTTGATGTCTGAGGCCAGAAAATATAGGCTTGGTTTAGTCTTGGCCAATCAATATGCGGACCAGTTGAAAAGGGGAACATCCGGCAACGATACTATGCTGTCCGCAATAATGGGGAATGTAGCTACCACCATTAGCTTTAGGGTTGGCCCCACTGATGCGCAACTGTTGGAAGCGGTCTTTACCCCGACTTTTGACCGCAGGGATTTAGTCAACCTGCCTGCTTGCGGTCACTGTTATGTCAATATGAAGATAGGCAGTGACAAACCAATTTCACTGAGCATGCAGACTATCGATCCCCCTAGAAAACAGAGACATGAAAGCCTTGCTTCCGAATTACGTGAAGCGTCCAATAAGAAATATGCAATTCCACGGAAAGAAGCTGAGAAAAATTTAGCCGAAAGAAGAGCATTGATTGAAGAGTTAATAAATTAAAGAATAAAGGTTACTGCTCAATAGAACCATGCATAATTATATAAAAACAATTCTTAAGAAGAGTGATGGTCTGCTGTGCTTTATAGAATTGTTGATGAGACAGTTTAATAGAATAAGCTACCTGCAAGTACGCTGGCTAGAACAGAATTTTGTAATATTCTCCAAAATTCAAAACAAAAGAAGATTTAATAAATTTGACACATCACCCAATCCTTTTGGCATCAATAGCCAAAACAATCCTCATGTATATAACCTACTGATAGGTTTTAGGAATTCCAAGTCGCTTACTGATTTTGAGATCCATACTGTATTGCTTTTGTTCTCAAGGGAAAAATTTAGCAAAGTAGAAAAAAATGAATTTAACAACTTTTTGGTAAGCATAAATTTCTGTTTTATGATGGAAAGTTTAGATAAAACAAAAGATGAACTAATAGAGCTAAGTAAAAGTAATCGACTGAAATATATAGCCGCTCTTGAGTCATGTGAGTTTCTAGATCTCTTATCTCGTTCTGTAAAAATGCCAAAAAAACTAAATGGTGAGGATGCTTTAAGAAATATAAGAAAATTGTTTTGTGAATTAAGAAGGTTATTAAATAAACACGTCATTGAGCCAAATGAAACAGAAAATGTATTCTAAGTTGTCCGAGGATGAAAAGGAAAGCAACCAAAGAATAACATTGGTGCATCAAGGAGAAAAACTGAAATCAGCTTAGAAGTCATTTTATGATGCAGTAAGTCCTCAATATAATCAATCGCCGTAAGATTTTTGATGCCAAAATTTTGCAAGGGTTAAGTTGTTGGCTAAAAATTGGAAAGTCCATTTCGTGAGATTGATTTCGAGACCAAAAGGAAAATGCATGAAACAGGATGATGATATGATGGGTGGACAGAAAAACAGCTCCAAAAAGAAATGGAATCAATGAAAGAAGGAATATTTTTTCGAATAAACTGAATGTTCATGTAAAGGTTACTTGAGAGTTGCATAAGGTCATTTATAGATTTGTAGTATAACTTTAAGAAATGGTGCTGTTTTCTTAATGATAATAGCTCGATACTGTCATGATGGCGTATATGGATAAACAAGAATTGCCCCTCCCCCTAATAGTGCTGAAAGAAACCGTGTATTTGAGTGTATTGAAGAAATTATAACGGAGACAAGGGAAAATAAAGCATGCAAGAAAGTAACAAAGATTTATTGAAAATCTTGGTGATTGAAGATGATAACAGCCGAATCAAATATTTTGATCTCTGGCTATTGCCTGGATTTAGGATTGTCCCGACAACGAGTGCTGGCTCAGCACTTGGGTTGATACAGCGTGACAAGGGTTTTGTGTACGCTGGAATCTGTCTCGACCATGACTTGCAGGGACAAACGAAAACGGTGAAAGATCAGGATCTCTCAGGAACTACCGTTGTTAAAAGCATTATCCGTCACATGGATAAGAGAATCCCGATACTTGTTCACTCAATGAATCCCACAAGAGGGCCAATTATGGCCAATATGTTAAAATCAGCAGGATTCAAAGATGTACTCAGAATCTCCATGGGAGATCTGACGAAAACCTTATTTCAGGAATGGCTGCAAGAAGTCCGAGAAAATTGGGTTGATGAACAGGAAGATCTTTAGGAGGAACCTAGTGGAAAACAACAGCCAACTTCTCGATGGCTTTGTAGCCGATGAGTTGCTTGATATTGTCGACTCAGGCGACCAAGTTATCGGTCATCAATTGCGATCTCAAATATACAGGGAGGGGGCCAGTAATTTTCGGGTAGTGAATCTTTTT
>JAFLLC010000165.1:0-1604 GCA_019162745.1 Deltaproteobacteria bacterium
CAATCAGCTGATCAATCGAGAGGCCAAACGCTTGATGCATTCCGAGAGTTCCGGCTCGCTGATCATCTTTAGTGCCTTGTTAACGGGTAGCACCAGGCGTTTCCGCCACTCCATTTCCGGCCACTTTTTCAATACTGTCGTGACTTTCAGGGGATAAATATAGAGAGTCTTTTCTCCCTTTCTGTGGTGTGACACACGGAGTCCGGGGAGACAACTGCCAATCACACCGGCTTCCTCCATAGCCTCCATGACGGCAACGTCTTGTTTGGGCATGTCTCGCTCCGGCTGCCCCTTTGGGAGAATCCACCGGGTCTGAGCAGAATTCGTAACTATCACAAGGTGCAGGCTTCCTCTACGAAACAGATAGGGAAGTGCAGCGATCTGATACTCCAAAGCGGTACTATCAGGAATTCCGTGAATAGCGAGGGAAAGGTTCTTGTAGGATTCCTCACCTGTCACTTCTTGCCCTAAATAGGCCGGTTTCTCGAATATCTCACTCTCCTCTATCGAAGAAAACTCGACCTCTGCAATGAGCAGTGGTGCGAGGTCACCCAAATAGCGGTCAATCTCAACCTGAAAAGCTCCGTAATTTACCAGTGAACGGATCTTTTCAAGCCGCCTCCCTTCAGTGGCTGGCCAAAGAGCAAGAAATTGATGGGGCGAGATCTCGATTTCGGTCTCGCGCCGAGTTAGTCCCGAGCCCTCCTTGACCGTCAGAAAGTGGTTATTCCCGTACTGCCGGATACGCACCTCCATGTGCTCGTCGTGAGCGAGATACCCCTGCAGGATCGGTGTCCCAACCTCCATTCCGGCCGGCAGCGACTTCACTAAAAACTTGCGTTCGATTTCGATCATGGTCATCGGCCCGGCAGGGAAAGTATTTCATTGCACAGAGTACGGTAGGCCAGCGCCGCTTCGCAGGCATGAGAATAAGCCAGAAGTGGTTTTCTGTGCAGACCCATTTTTTCAACGTCCGCAGAAAACGGGATGGCTGTTTTCAAAAACCCGGGGCACGATGCCGGCAGATCCGCCATAATTTCCCGATGCATTTTACTCCTCTTCTGCACCATAGAGAAAAAGGGGTGGAGGATCTCACAAGGCAGTTTTTCTTCCTGAAAGAAACCGGTCAGTTGCTCGAGCGTTCTTTGCGAAAGCACGGTCGGAATGACAGGCACCAGAATCAGATCCGATGCCCGGAAAACGTTTTCCGAGAGTAATGTGATGTTCGGCGGGCAGTCCATGAGGATCACATCGTAATCTGACTTGAACTCCTCCAAAACTCTGCGGAGTTGCTTGCGGCGCTTTGCCATTTCTCCCAGTAAAATATCGAAGTGCCGATAGCCAAGGTTTGATGGAATAATGTCAAGCCCCGGGAAGTCTGATTCCCGGATATTCTTGCGGAGCCCGTCTGTTAATGACTGGGTGTCACGCATCCGGAACTTTTCTGCACTGTCGATACGGAAATAAAAGCTGGCCGCCCCCTGCGGGTCAAGATCCAGAAGGAGTGTCCTGTGCCCGGAGTCGCAAAGTGCGAAGGCAAGATTGACCGCTAGTGCCGTTTTTCCAACGCCACCCTTGATGCTGTATGACGAAATAATTTTCAT
>JAFLLC010000165.1:1704-3111 GCA_019162745.1 Deltaproteobacteria bacterium
AAGAACTCCAGGAGGTAGCGCAGTTTTTTGCATTCGATACGGATCTCATGCACCGTACCGTCGGGCGTATCAGCCCCAATCCCTGCTGCGATTCTGCGTATTTTCCGGTAGTGCTTGTAGATACAGCGGAACACGAGTGGCCCTACGGGCAGGTCGGCAGCCGGAGCAGGTTTGTGCACGGTTTCTTCGGAAAAATATCTTTCAATTTTTCTGAGCTGCCGGCGAGTTGAGTGCGCAGATAATGTAGCGACAGTTTGTTGAATCTCCACTTCACGCTCCGCCGAATAATCCTCAAACATCTCAGTCAATGCCGGACGGAGTTCAGGGTGCAGTAATCCGAGGTATTCGTCACGTGCCAGCAGGTACACATCCAGGTCACGCAGTCTGTTTGTCTGCCGTGCGAGATCTCCGATAATCTTGCGCATCTGTTGGGCTTCTTCAGCCGGATACACATCCTTCACAAGGCCCAGCACTGAGCGAATCTTGCGAAGACATATCCGGTAATCGTGAAGAAATTCTGTGTCGAGGTCTTGCATAATCCCCGGAATAGTGCGGATCGCAATTTCCAGAATCGTGCGTACAATCCGCCCTACGGCTTGACGGGCTGGTGTCTCGGCAGTCAGCCCGAACGCAGGTTTCAGCGTGTATTTCTGCTGTTTGAGGTTCGCGTGCTGCAACAATGCATCGAAAGGGCCTTTCCCGGACGTCTTTGCTCCGCGCAAAGTGAGGTAATCCACAACAGATGTGAATTCCGCCTCGTAGCCGAGTAAAGGCATCACCTGGCAATACTGCAGCAACTCTTTCTCTCCTTGTTTCCCCGTAGAGACCGAAGACCATTCAAGCCGACACACGATCTTCCCCACCTCATTGCGCAACTCACACAAACGGACTTGGAATGTGCCCTCAACCAATGCAGCAAGTCCTCTCAGCCCAAGCATTCCCTCAAGGTTAGCCCGCATAGGTGCGGTTTTGAAGTCTCCCCAAAACCGCATTTTTCCGCTTGCCTTTTCTTCACATAACACCGCACCTAACCAGCCGTTATCAAGGGCGGACAAATAGTAAACATCACCACAACTGTATAGAGCGCGCCCGCCAAACCAGAGGCCCCATTCGAATGTGTCCCAAAATGTCACGGTTCGTTTCTGCTGCTGGTGGAATTCCACGTTCCACTCTTCCTGCAGGCACTCCGGCCCAAACTCACCGGTGATTACCAGGCGAACGCCACCAATTCTTTGTGATCTAACGTCCACAGATCGGCCTCTCATAATGCAAGATGATTCTTCGCGTCATTATCCAACCGGACAACGCTGATTTATAATAATTATTATAGTCAATTATGAGCGATATTCCGAATAAAAATGATACCGTAAAGGTTCTCATTCCGGTAGACGATACCTGGATTACCGG
>JAFLLC010000165.1:3211-5440 GCA_019162745.1 Deltaproteobacteria bacterium
ATAAAAATGATACCGTAAAGGTTCTCATTCCGGTAGACGATACCTGGATTACCGGGATGTGTGTGCATGCCGCCAATGAACCTGAGGGAACAGTTTCTCTGGGGATTTATTTTTATCATCCCACCGAACAAAACTACCTGCATAATTTATTGGGTATCACAACAGATGTTCAGCCTCAATCTGATTCTTTTGTTTGTCATGAATGGGAAGAGCTCGTTGATAAATTATGCAACCTGGAAGATCCCAAGTTAAAAGCTTTGGGAGATCATGAGTTGGATATTCTTAAAGCCAGAGGGGAAGGGGATTTTATTTCAAAGAGGCACTTAATGCGGGCTAAAGAGTGTGCTTAAATAAGTGTCCTCTTCTACCAGATCAGCACTCCTCTCCTTGTCGCATATCGGACACACATAGAATGTCGAGGGGAGATTCATATCGCAACAAGTCCATGAGGCGGAACTTGCTTGGCCCTTGGCTTCGTCCCACGGGTAAGGGTCTCTGCTGTAATTGTGTCCAATTTTCTTAGCCATTTTTTTATCTCCGCTTTAATATGCGACATTTACCGGTTGACATGAATAACCGTTGCCGGCGGAAAGCCGTTGAACCAGGTCGATGAGGCACCGCTATACGCGCCGATGTTCCTGCTGTAGAGCAGATCACCGCGCTCCAGATTGTAGGGGAGCTCTTCCGCCATTGAAATGACATCAAGGGCGTCACAGGTAGGGCCAAACACCGTGCAGATCTGGGTTGGGCCTTTTTTGAATGATTCAAGATGATAGTGACAGTGGTCGAAGATTATTCCGGAAAAGGTGTGATAGACCCCGTCATCGATGTAATAGCAGAGCTTCCCGTCCCGTACCGCTTTGCCGATAATCTTGGCTACCGAAGTTCCTGCGGTCGCAATCATGAAGCGGCCGGGTTCGGCAAGAATTTCTATTTCAGGTGGAAACAGCCTGTCCAGTTCGGCGTTTATTTTCTTTGCCAGTTCACCGAAGGGTTTTACCGAATCATCGTATGGCGCAGGAAAACCGCCGCCGATATCGAGGAGATTCATCTTGTCGTAACCACGCTCCCTGGCCTCCTTGAATATATGCGCGGCAAGATTGAGAGCCTGAACGAAGTTTTCAAAATTGGTCGTCTGACTCCCCACATGGAAGCTCAACCCCTCAACAGCAAGCCCCTCTTTGACCGCCTCCAAAATAAGATCGACCGCTTCTCCCGGCCCTGCGCCAAATTTTGACGATAACTCCACCATGGCACCGGTATTGGGAACCCTGAGTCGGAGCATAAGCCCGGAATGCGGAGCGTACTGTTTTATTTTGGTGATCTCTTCACGATTGTCGTAGGTAACCAGCGGCTTGTACCGGTCAAGCTCTATCAGCGTCTCGTCCGCCTTGATCGGATTTGCATAAATTATTTTGTCCCAGATCCACTCCTGCCGTTCCGTGTTAGGCATATCCTTTATAATTTCGTGTACCACCATGAATTCCGGCATGGATGCAACGTCAAAACTGGCGCCGACGTCGAACAGCGACTTTACAATGGCTGGATCCGGATTGGCCTTGACTGCGTAATACGCCTGGACGCGCGGGAGATTCTTTTTGAATGTTGCATAATTGTTCCGCAGTTCGTCGTGGTCAATTACGAAGAGCGGCGTTCCATGTGTCTCGGCAAGCTGCTGCAATTCGTCTGCTGTAATCATCGTAGTCTCCATATTTTTATCAATAACATTGCTTTGCAGTATATTTACCGACCATGATGCATTCCCTTATGCGCAAACTTCACGCCACATACAGTCATCCTGCCCGCAATTATCTGCCATGCCGGTCTCAAAGCAGACTTCATTACCTTCTGCGGCCTGGATTGCCCTCACTATCTCAGCCTTTTTCATCTTTCCGGCCTTGATGTTATGCTTTTTTGCGATCTCTTTGATTTCATCCAGTTTCATAGCTTCCTCCACTTTCCTGTGAGTTTGTGTCGCTGAATCAGGTCGATTCCGGACAGGGTTTTAAACCTTCTCCTTCACCGTTTTAGCCGACGTGTTTTTTTTAATTCTCTTCCGGTACAGATCAACCCGTTTTTCCGCTTGTCCTATCAATTGGTAATGGCTCCCTTCAGTTCCGTCAGTATCGGCAGGTTTTCGCTGAATATAGCTTCCATCCGGCTGCATATCCCATGCGGAACGTCTGTCATGCAGGTGTGTGTCCAGGATGGAGCGAAGCTGAAGGGCCA
>JAFLLC010000165.1:5540-16078 GCA_019162745.1 Deltaproteobacteria bacterium
GCGGAACGTCTGTCATGCAGGTGTGTGTCCAGGATGGAGCGAAGCTGAAGGGCCAGCGCCGGCGCCTCCACCGGACAGAGCACCTCCACCCGGGCTTCCAGGTTGCGCTTCATGGCATCAGCCGACGAGATAAAATACTCCTCCGCGCCGCCGTTGCGGAAATAGTAAAGCCGTGAGTGTTCCAGGAAACGCCCGACGACACTGACGACCCGGACGGTTTCCGAGATTCCGGCGATGCCGGGGCGGAGGCGGCAGGTGTCACGCACGATCAGGTCGATAACAACACCGGCCTGGGAAGCTCGGTAGAGCGCCTTGACGATATCACCGTCCTCAAGGGCGTTTATCTTGAACTGTATCAGGCCGCCGCCACCCTCACAGTGAAGAGCCGTCTCCCTCTCTATTTTTGCCAGCAGAGCCTTTTTGAGGAAAAACGGCGCGGTTAGCAAGCAGCTGTATTTACGGCGGGGCTTGAATCCTGTCGTCAGGTAATTGAACAGCTCGGTCACATCATTGCCGAGCGCTTCGCTGCAGCTTAACAGGCCGATGTCGCTATAGATGCGGGCGGTGTCGGCGTGATAATTCCCTGTGCCGATGTGAACGTAACGGCGCAGGGAATTGTAATCCTGGCGAACAATCATGATCACCTTGCAATGGGTCTTCAGCCCGACCACGCCGTAGGTGACGTGGATGCCGGCCCGCTCCATCTGTTCCGCCAGACGGATATTGGTAGCTTCATCAAAACGTGCTTTCAACTCCACGACCACTGCCACCTGCTTCCCGTTCTGGGCGGCCAGCAGCAGGGCTTCAATGATCCGCCCCTGACTGGAGGTGCGGTAGAGGGTCATCTTGATGCCGTGTACCTTGGGATCGCACGCTGCATCGCGCAGGAAACGTTCCACTGACGTTGAAAACGATTCATACGGATGTTGCAGCAGGATAGAACCGGCGTCGCGGATGATATGAAAAATATTCCGCTCTGATTCCAGTTGCGGATGCACAATCGAATGGTGAGGCGGGTCGTGCAGCTGCGGGTAGTCGAGCCGGGACAGTTCGAACAGGTCGCGCATGGCCAGCAGTCCCGGGACCTCAAAAACATCGTCATTCTCGTTGATGTTCAGTTCCGCAGCCAGTCTGCCACGTTGAAGCATCGGTATCCCCTCGGCAACCTCCATCCGCACGATCGGGGCGAAGCGCCGTTCCTTCAATTCGCTTTCGATCATCTCCATCAGGTCGTCCGCTTCTTCCTCATCGGTCTCCGTATTGGCGTTGCGGGTGACCCGGAACAGGTCGCAGCGCACGACCATCATGCCGGGAAAGAGCATATCCAGATTACTCATGAGCAGGTCTTCAAGACACACGAAACGGCATTTTTTACCCGGTACTGCTATGAAGCGGATGGTGCCCCCTCCCACCGGCACCTTGACGCGAGCCAGCTGCATGTCGAGTCCGGCCGCGCTGTTCAGGGTAACCAGCAGGTTAAGAGACAGGTTGGATATGAATGGGAACGGGTGGGCAGGATCGATGGACTGGGGGGTTAACAGTGGATAAATATTGGTTGCAAAGTGGTTTCGGAGCACCTTCCGCTCACGCGGCATCAAATCTTTCACCGCTGAAATAATTATGCCGTGCTCTTTCAGGTTCTCTAAAATTTGCTGCAACTGGTTATATTTTCTCTCCACGAAGACGCGGATGAAGCTGTGGCACTGCTGTATCTGCTGGAGTGGCGTGAGTCCATCGAGGCTCAGTTCACGCAAACCGGCGCCGACCTGCTGCTTCAGCCCGCCAATGCGCTTCATGAAAAACTCGTCCAGGTTGGCGCTGACAATGGCGATGAACTTGAGGCGTTCCAGAAGCGGTGTGCGCTCGTCCTCGGCTTCATGGAGAACACGGCGGTTGAACTCCAGCCAGGTCAGTTCGCGGTTGAGGTACCAGCAGGGATCTGACAGGTTGATTTCTCCGGCAGGCCTCGGTATCGTTTTTCGTGGATTAGCGTTTGTTTTACGGGGCATAGGCTACATTCCGGCGCAGGTAAATCCAGGATTTTCTTCAGATATATTCTGCTGCACATCAAGGTGGAGTATGGTGCTGTATGTCTGGTTGCTGTCGGGTGCGTTGACCAGTGTGAAACGACGCGCGTTGCGACCCATGAGATCCCTGCGCTCCGGGTCCGAGATCATCACTCTGATGGCTGCGGTCAGCCCGTTTTTGTTGCCGGCACGAAACACCAGACCGGTTTCGCCATCGATCATCAACTCCTGCGGACCGCCTTCATCGGAGACAATCACCGGCAGCCCGGATGCCTGCGCTTCAAGCACCACATTGCCGAAGGTGTCGGTAGCGCTCGGGAAGACGAACAGGTCGGCCGAGGCATAGCCGCGCTGCAGCTGTTCCCCTGCCAGATAGCCGGTAAACAGGGTCGGATAGCCGATAAGGGCTGCTTCCATTTCTTCCCGGTACGGGCCATCGCCAATAACGGCAAGGGCAATCGATGCCCCTCCGTCCACGAGCTCTTTGAAGGCGTCTGCCAGCATCGCCAACCCTTTTTCACGGGAAACCCGCCCAACGTAGAGCAGGACAACTCTGCCAAGACCGGTGCCGCGACTTTTCCAGAAGCTGGGATTACGCATCTCCGGGGAGTAGGCCTCTGTGTCCACCCAGCGGGGGAGCGGCTTCATCCGTTCCGGCGGCAGACCGCGGGAGATCAGTTGATCACGGGTTCCTACCGAAGGAACCATGACCTCTTCCATCTGGCTGTAAAACCAGGTCATGTAACTCCAGGCCGCCTTTTCCAGAAATTCGTCATTGGTCAGGCTGCGCACATATTGCGGAATGTCGGTGTGGTAAGTGCCCGCCACCGGTATATCCATCAGCCGGGCGATCAGGAGACCTAAAAGCCCGACGGTGCCGGGAGTGCTGACATGGATGCGGGTGAAACCCTCGCGCTCGACAAAAGCCATCACATCCAGAATCGGCGGGAAGTTGAGCTTCAACTCCGGATATTCCGGCAGCACAAAATCGCCCACCGAGCGGAACTTTTTCACCCCTTCAAGAACATCTTCTTCGTCATCACCCGCAGTGATAACCGTCAGCCCGACCCCGCGGCTCTTGGCCGTGCTGATCAGCCGTTTGATAGTTATGGCAACGCCGTTGATCTCGTCCAGCGTATCGGTGAACAGGGCGATCTTTTCAGGGATTTCCTTCTGGTGCATTTCAGGAATGGCTTTCGTGAGATCCCGTATCAGTTCTTTCCCCTTATGCTGGTGGTGAAATGCCAGGTAATAGGGAGAGATAAGCGTATGCACCAGCCCGATGGTGCCGATCGTGTTGAGGTAGTCAAAAAAACCGGCGGCCTGCGGCAATGTCATCAGCCGTTTTGTATAGTGGAAAATCAGGCGATTTGCGAGCCGGCTCGTTACCGCGAATATCTTGCCGTTGCTGTCAGTATCACGGATGCCTTTCAGAAACTCAACGTCACCCAACAGCAGCCGCGCCTCGGAGTCGAGGATATCCTCAAAACTTTTTTTGGTATGATTGCGCGAAGCGGGCAGGTTTTTGAGGATAAAAAGGCGGATCTTTTCGATGAACGATCCCTTGTCCTCGCCGATGTTGAAGAAGCGGTCAAGCAGGGCGCTGACAAAGGGGGTCGCGCCGCGGCGCCGGTCACCCAGCCGTTCCCGGTAAAAGGAATGGGCGATGCCATACAGGCTGTGGGCCATCGTCAGCGGCCCGCCGTCCTCACCATCGGCCCAGCTGTCACCAGACCTGATGGCGTCGATGAAGCCGTCAACCGTCGGCGTGTCATAGGCGGTTGTGTGAGCCCGGGCGATGAACAGACCGCCATGGTCGTCTGAACCGCCGACGATGGCCTTCGCCCAGGGGATGGCTCCGTACGGCTGCAGGCCATGCTTGTCGGCAAGGCGAGTGATGACCGATTCGTCGAGAGACGAGACGAGGCGTTTGGTGAAGCCGTTGAAGCGGTGTGCCCGGCAGCCGTTCTTTATTTCGAAGGTGGTAAAGAGCAGCAGCGATTTCTCGATGATCTCAAGGTTCAGTTTGTCATTTTGCGCATAAAGCGGATGGGCCATAAAATGGGCGATTTTTTCAGAATGGAGCCAGGCCACCATCTCGTACACGTTCTTGCGCAGTTCGAGGGTTGTCCGGAACTGGGTTTCGGAGATATGCAGCACCACCACGTGCACCTTGCAGCCGTTTTCCGGGAAATGGGATGTTATCTCGGAACTGATGAAGGTATTCGGCAGATGGGCGATCTCCAGAGCGCCGTTGATGGTATTGTGATCGGTGATGGTGACAAAATCCATGCCGCGCTCGCGGGCGACCTTGTACAGGTACTGGGGCGAGGTATAGCTTTCCGGGACACTGAACTTGCGCATTGCCCAGTAGGTCGGTTTGTTGGAATGGCTGGAGTGGACGTGCAGGTCGGCTTTGTATGAGTTCATGAATGACATTCATAGCATAGCAATGTTACAGGCATGTTGAGGTTGTGTAATTGTTGTGTAGAAAATATTCTCCGTGTTTCAAATGTTTTTTCAGGGATGAAATCAAGTAATTCAACAGGAAGAGGCTGATACCGCTATGGTGTCAGCCTCTTCCATTATTCAGCGTATGAGTTAAAAATTATTTCTGGCTTACATACAGCGCCTGGTCGATATCGGCGATGATGTCGCCGGCATCTTCGATCCCGACCGATAGACGGATCAGGTCCGGAGTTACGCCGCATGATTTCATCTGCTCTTCAGAGAGCTGGCGGTGGGTCGTGCTGGCGGGGTGCAGCACGCAGCTGCGGGCATCGCCGACATGGACCACCAGCGCCACCAGTCTGGTCGCTTCCATGAATTTACGTCCCGCCTCGGCACCCCCCTTGATGCCGAAAGTCAGCACACCGCTGCACCCTTTAGGAAGGTACTTCAGCGCCCGGTCGTGGGTCGGGTGACTGGCGAGGCCCGGATAACAGGCCCAGCTTACCAGTGGATGGCTCTCTAAAAACGTCGCTACCGCCAGGGCATTGTCGCTGTGGCGCTGCATACGCAGGTGCAGGGTCTCCAGCCCGAGGTTAAACAGGAACGAATTGAGCGGGGCGGGTGTCGTGCCCAGATCGCGCATCAGCTGGACGCGTGCCTTGACGATGTAGGCCATCGGGCCGAAGCTCTTGACGTATTCCAGGCCGTGATAGCTGATATCCGGTTCGATCATCTCCGGGAAGCGGCCGCAACCCCAGTTGAAGGTGCCGCCATCGACGATCACACCGCCGACGCTGGTGGCATGACCATCGATGTATTTGGTGGCGGAGTGGACGATGATGTGGGCGCCATGCTCGAAGGGGCGGCAGAGGAATGGGGTACCGAAGGTGTTGTCGATGATCAGGGGCGCCTGCATCTCATTGGCGATCGCGGCAAACTTCTCGAAATCAAGCACATTCAGGCCGGGGTTGCCGATGGTTTCGGCGTAGAGGCAGCGCGTTGTAGGGCGGAACGCTTTCTTGATCTCCTCGGCGGACGCCTCCGGATCGACAAAGGTTACTTCAATGCCCATCTTGGGCAGGGTCACGGCGAACAGGTTGTAGGTGCCGCCGTAGAGAGTGCCGATCGACACCACGTGCTGGCCGGCCTGGCAGATGTTCAAAATGGCAAGGGTAATGGCGGCCTGCCCGGATGAGGTCGCCATGGCACCGACGCCCCCCTCCATCTGGGCGATCTTTGTTTCGAAGCCGTCAGTCGTCGGGTTGGCGAGACGGGTGTAGAAGAAACCGGCCGCTTCCAGGTCGAACAGCTTGGTGACATGCTCGGCGCTATCGTATTTGAAGGTGGTGCTCTGGATGATTGGGAGGATGCGCGGTTCCCCGGATTTGGGCTCGTAGCCCCCCTGTACAGCGATTGTTTCAATTTTCCAGTTCGGGTTCATGGGTGTTCTCCTTGTTATTTTGAAAATAAATAATTACAGATACTATCTATAAAAGTCAAACAGTTGGACCTCTATTTTAATGGATATCGGACTGAACTTCAATAGACCGCATCGTTAAAATTTACCGTGCTACCCGATAAAACTCCGCCGCATTGTCGAAGAAAACCGCCCGAGCGGCGTCGTCACCCAGCGTCTCTGCCACCAGCAGAAAATCACCGTCACGGTAGGGTCTGGCTGCGCGTGTTGAGGGGAGGTCGGTGCCGAACATCAGCGCCCCCGGATTGGCGGCGTACAGTTCCCGCAGTGCGGTCGGTACGTCGAAATCCACTCTACCGAAGCCGGTTACCTTGACCCGCACCCCGGCGCTGTCCAGATCCAGTATTTCCTGATCTGAAACGGTTGACGGCAGTTGTGTCACTCCGACAAAGAGCGGCCCAAGGGTGTGCAGGGCATCCAGCAGGTATGACTGGTCAAAGGCCTGAAAAGAGCCGGACACAACAGCACCGCCCCGCAGGTCGTACGGCGCCATCCGGGCTCGATACTCTGCGCAGACCAGATCATCCGGCAGGTAGCCGTTGTTTGGGGTCAGCGGAAAGCGGTGGTCGATGATATGAAAATGGCTGTCAAAGAGAGGAAAGGAGTCGTAACGCAGTTGTTCAGGATTGATTTTACTCATTTGACTGCTCCGCTCCGACGGTTAGAGAGGCAGTATTATACCTATCGCCACGATATTGGCAATCGGTATTGTATTATTGACCGCTTGCCGTTATTGTATACAAGTTGCAATTGGAGGCACACCTGCTTTCTCCATGTGTCTTTTGGTTTGAAATAAATGAAGTGAGGTTAGCATGAACGATTATCTTGGTGCCCATATGTCCATCTCGGGAGGGTTGCACCTGGCGGTTGACCGGGCTGTTGCGGCCGGCTGCAGCGTGTTGCAGATTTTTACCCGCAATTCCAACCAGTGGAAAGGGAAGCCGGTCAGCGAAAGTGATGCGGTACTTTTTCGCAGCAAGTTTGCCGCTTCCGGTCTGCGCGAGGTAGTTTCCCACGATATCTATCTGATCAACCTGGCGGCTCCGCCGGGCGATACGCGTGACAAAAGTATCGCGGCGTTCCGTGATGAGCTGGAAACTTGTGCCCGCCTCGGTATCAACAAGGTCGTCATGCACCCCGGTTCACACTTGACGGAATCGCCTCAGACCGGATTGGCGCGGGTAATCGAGGCCTTTGATCTGCTCTTTAATGAAGTGCCGCAGTTTGAGGGAAAGGTGCTGATCGAGACTACGGCTGGTCAGGGGAGCAATCTGGGGAGAACATTTGAAGAGCTGGGTACGATCATCGCCGGCTCGCGTTTCCCGGAGAAGTTCGCGGTCTGCTTCGACACCTGCCACACCTTTGCCGCCGGTTACGATACCTCTACCGAGGAGGGGTATCGCGATACGATGGAACAGTTTGACCGGATAATCGGACTTGACCGGCTGCAATGCTTCCATTTCAACGACTCAAAGAAGGGACTCGGTTCACGGGTCGATCGTCACGAACATATCGGTCAGGGGGCGCTGGGTCTGAATCCGTTCCGCTTCATCCTGAATGATTCCCGCTTTGCCACGGTGCCGAAAATACTGGAGACCCCCAAGGGGGACAATAATGAGATGGATGCGGTAAATCTGGCGGTTTTGCGGGGGCTGGTTTTACAGCATCTTCCTTAAATACTGCCCGGTATATGATCTTGTCACCTTGGCGACCTGCTCCGGAGTGCCGGTCGCGATGATCTCGCCCCCCCGGTCGCCCCCTTCCGGTCCGAGATCAATGACCCAGTCGGCGGTCTTGATCACATCCAGATTATGTTCAATGATGACGATCGTGTTGCCCGCATCGACCAGTCTCTGGATTACCTCCAGCAGCTTGGCAATATCGTGGAAATGGAGACCGGTGGTCGGTTCGTCGAGGATGTAGATCGTCCGACCGGTGGCGCGTTTGGAAAGCTCCTTGGCCAGCTTGACCCGCTGGGCCTCACCCCCCGAAAGTGTTGTTGCGGCCTGCCCCAGTTTGATGTAGCCGAGGCCGACTTCATCCAGTGTCGCCAGCTTGTTCCTGATGCGCGGGATCGCCCCCATGAACTCCAGAGCCTGCGAAACGGTCATGTCGAGCACGTCGGCAATAGACTTCCCCTTGAAATGCACCTCCAGCGTTTCCCTGTTGTAGCGCGCCCCCTTGCAGACTTCACACTCCACATACACGTCCGGCAGAAAGTGCATCTCGATCTTGATGATGCCGTCGCCGGAGCAGGCTTCGCAGCGCCCCCCCTTGACATTGAATGAGTAGCGCCCCGGCTTGTAACCGCGCAGTTTCGACTCGGGGAGATTGGAGAACAGATCACGAATGTCACCGAAGACGGCGGTGTAGGTGGCCGGGTTTGAACGGGGGGTGCGCCCGATCGGTGACTGGTCGATGTTGATGACCTTGTCGAGATGCTCCACTCCCCGCACGTCCCGTACAGCCCCGGCCTTCTCGCGGCTGCGGTACAGGCGTTGCCCGAGCACCTTGTGCAGGGTGTCGATGACCAGGGTCGACTTGCCGGAGCCGGAAACGCCGGTGACGCAGGTCATGACGCCGAGCGGGATTAGGGCGGTGACATCTTTGAGATTGTTTTCGGAGGCGCCGACAATGGTGAGTGATTTATCGCCAGTGCGCCGCTTCTTCGGCACCGCAATGGAGAGTTCACCCGAAAGGTAGCGCCCGGTCAGCGATGCCGGATTCGCCATGACCTCCGCCGGAGTTCCCTGGGCGACAACTTCGCCACCGTGCACTCCGGCCCCCGGCCCCATGTCGATCAGGTGATCGGCCTCCAGAATCGTTTCCTCGTCATGTTCCACAACCAGTACGGTGTTGCCAATGTCGCGCAATCGTTTCAATGTGCCGAGCAGTCGGGCGTTGTCCCGCTGATGCAGGCCTATGGATGGTTCATCGAGAATGTAGAGCACGCCGACCAGGCTGGAGCCTATCTGGGTTGCCAGGCGGATGCGCTGCCCCTCGCCCCCCGAGAGGGTGCCGGAGGTGCGGTCGAGCGACAGGTAGTCGAGGCCGACGTTGACGAGAAACGAAAGCCGCTCGTGAATCTCCTTGAGTATGCGGCGGGCGATTTCCTGCTCTTTGCCGCTCAGTGTCAATCCCTCGAAAAAAGCCAGGCAATCCCTGATCGAGAATGCGGTCACGTCGCGGATGTTACGCCCACCCACCAGCACGTGCAGCGCCTCGGGACGAAGCCGCGCGCCGTGGCAGGTCGGACAGGGCATGACGTTCATGTACTTCTCAAGCTCTTCGCGGGCGCTATCAGATTCGGTTTCGCGCCAGCGCCGCTGCAGATTGTTCAGCACTCCTTCAAATTCCTTCTGGTAGGTGTGGCGGCGTTCACCGTCCTCCTCCCACCAGAACTCGATCTTTTCGCCACCGGAACCGTTCAGGATCACGTTGCGTACAGATTCCGGCAGATCCTTGAACGGGGTGCGGATATCAAACGAATAGGCTTTGGCGAGCGCGTCCAGAATCATATGAAACCAGCCGGAGAGACGTTTTTCCCACGGCGCGATGGCCCCTTCACGCAGGGAAAGCTCCCGGTTGGGGACCACCAGATCGGCATCGAAGTACATGCGGGTACCGAGGCCGGTGCAATCCGGGCAGGCGCCATGAGGATTATTGAACGAGAAGAGGCGCGGGGTGATCTCCTGATAGGAAATGCCGCAATCGACGCAGGCGAGTTTTTCGGAGAAAAGGAGGGTATGCGGGGGCGCTGCCTGCCGCGCCCTTGCCTTTTTTCGTGTCCCATTATCGGATGGGGCATCGTCGGGGGCACCATCGATGGGCGGAGCAAGCGCCGCCCCTACATCATCGACCGGTGTGACGGCCTCGACCTTGACGACACCATCGGCATGACCCAGCGCCGTCTCCAGCGAATCCGCCAGGCGGCGCTGCACGCCCTCCTTGACGACAATCCGGTCAACGACGATATCGATGTCATGTTTTTTTTTCTTGTCCATTTCTATGTCATCGGCGAGTTCCCGGACGGTTCCGTCAACCACAACGCGGGTAAATCCTTCTTTGCGCAGCTGACCCAGCTCTTTTTTGTACTCCCCCTTGCGGCCACGGATCATCGGGGCGAGCAGAGTCAGTTTTGTGCCGGGCGGCAGGAGTATGATCTGGTCCACCATCTGGGAAACGGTCTGCGAGGTGATCTCCTTGTCGCAGGAGGTACAGTGTGGATGCCCGACCCGCGCAAAGAGCAGGCGGAGGTAGTCGTAGATTTCGGTGACGGTTCCTACCGTTGAGCGGGGGTTTTTGCTGGTCGTCTTCTGTTCGATGGAGATGGCCGGTGACAGCCCCTCGATCGACTCGACATCCGGCTTTTCCATCTGCTCCAGGAACTGGCGGGCATAGGAGGAAAGCGATTCGACATAGCGGCGCTGCCCTTCGGCGTAGATCGTATCGAACGCCAGGGTGGACTTGCCGGAACCTGAAAGACCGGTGATGACAACCAACCGGTCGCGGGGAATTTCGACGTCGATGCACTTGAGGTTGTGCTCGCAGGCGCCTTTTATGATGATCTTGTCGTGTGCCAT
>JAFLLC010000010.1:0-1029 GCA_019162745.1 Deltaproteobacteria bacterium
ACAACTATCACATAGTGCACAAATAGTCATGTAATTATTTTACAGCTCCTAAGGGGTCGCACGTGGCATCTGATGATAAGAACAATAATGATACACAAAAGGGTTTTGCTGGACTATCGTCGATGGTCTCAGACATTGACACTGATGCGATAAAAAAAGAAGCGGCAAAGCAGCATAGTAATTCAAATGGGAATCATGCACCACCACCTTCTGTAACCAATTCTGTAAAACCTGTTCAGCAACGATCTGAACCTTACTATCAAGCACCTCAAAAGACCCCTGATGGAGGAAATACAAAAAAATGGGTCTTGGGTTTAGGAGCTCTAATCGCGTTTATTTGGATAGTAGCTCAATCCGGAAACAAAACCACCACTTCCAGTATTTCTTCACCAACAACACCTAGCCCTTCAACTGCTATTTCAGAGCCAGTTCCAGTACCACCGCCACCTAGTGGCCCAACACGTCCTTCAGAAGAGATCCCACCCACTGGTACAGCTAATTCACTTAGTATTTCCCAGATACGTTATTGCATAGCTGAAGACATTCGTTTAAACGCTGCTAAAGGTGTAGTTGATAACTATTCAAAATCAGATATTACTCAATTTAATGCAATGGTAAGCGATTACAACAGCCGTTGTGGTAAATATCGCTACAAACGTGGATATCTTGAGAGGGCACAGTCTGATATAGAACCATTTCGCTCCGTAATTGAAGCAGAAGGTCGGAGCAGAATTGCAACAAAATCTACTAGTGAGCCACAAGAAGATAACAGGCAAGAGCCCGCCAAACGGGTTAGATCTAATCAAAATAGCAGGTCTGCCTCACCCTCATTGACACCAGATTATTCAAATAATTTACAAGACACTAATACTAGTGGAAATCGTGAAAATTTTAATACCTGCATTACAGGTGAATATCCAGCTCTCTGTAATCATAATTTGCTGTCTGCATCTGAGGCTTCACTCGTAGCAAACGCAGAGCGTAAAGCGAATTACCGCACTTGCATTACAGGTGAATATCCAGCTCTCT